>CAZREK010000216.1:0-4679 GCA_964598965.1 uncultured Bifidobacterium sp.
CCGAGGAAGGTGCCGATCGCGAGGCCGAAGGTGATCGCCAAACCGGCGATGAGCAGCGAGTTGCGCGCCCCCAACATCGAACGCGAGAACAGGTCGCGCCCGACGTCGTCGGTGCCCAGCAAGCCCTTGTGGGTGGGCAGGTTCGGCGGCAACTGCTTCACCGGCTCGACCCAGCTGGCCCACGACGGCGGCAGCTGGCGAGTCTTGAGCCCACCGGACAGCGCGGTGCTGCAGTCGCTGCTGGCGACTCCCTCACAATCGTGGGAGATGTAGGGCAGCGTGTTGGCCCCGATCGCGCTGACGGTGATGAACACCAGCCAGCCGATGGCCAGCCACTTCGTCACTCGCCCGCGGCGGCGGACCTTGATCTTCTTGCTGGGCCTCTCCGTGAGGGGCACCAGCGGAGCGTTGCTGTCGTTGATCACATCGATCGCGTTGTCGGTCATGGTGTCACCCCAGCGCACGGCCGGCGCGGACTCGAGGGTCGATCCAGGCGTACGCCATGTCGACCAAGAAATTGACGGTCACGTAGATCAGCGCCAGCAGGGCGACGCCGTACTGCACGATCGAGTACTCGTGGGCGAAGATGTTGGCCACGATCAGCTGGCCCATGCCGTTGAGACCGAAGAACCCTTCGACCACGACGACGCCGCCCATGAGGGCGCCGATCTGGACGGCGGCGGAAGTGACCAGCTAGAACAGTGATGGTCGTAGCGCGTGCCGGAAGAGCATCGACCCGGTGGGGACGCCCTTGGCGCGAGCAGTGGTGATGAAGTCCTGTTGCAGAGTTCCGATGACGTCGGCTCGCAGCACGCGCATGTAGCTGGCGTAGAGCGGGATGGCGACGGTCAGAGTGGGCAGCACGAACGCTTTGAAGTGCTCCACCGGGTCGTCGAACAAACTGCGGTAGGTGGACGGGAACGGGATCCACTTGCGCTGGATGCAGAACAGCAGGGCCAGCACCGGCGCCACGATGAAGTTCGGCACGGAGAGCATGCCGAACGCCGAGGTGGTGGCGGCGCGGTCGAAGCGCGAGTTCTGCCGGTACGCCGACCACACGGCGGTGGGGATGGCGAGTGCGAGTGACAGCACCTGGCCGTAGATCATCAGGTACAGCGAGATCGGCAGGGCGTGCTTCACGAGGCCGGTGATCGACTGGTTGGTCTGGAACGACAGACCCCAGTCGCCGGTGACGAAGTTCTTCATCCATGTCGCGTACTGCGCCGGGATGGACCGGTCGAGGCCCAGATCATGGATGACTTGCTTGGCTTGCTCGGGGGTCGCTGCGGGCCCTGCCTTGAGCACGACGACGGTGTCGTTACCGCCAGGCAGGAACCGCAGCGCCACCGCGGTGAGGAAGGTGACCACCACCACCACGAACACTGTCTGCGCAAGTTTGCGGATCAAGTATCGCATTGGTGGTGGTGGTCCCTTCGTTCGTTGTTGTTGGTTGCTATCAGGCCGCGAGGCGGCAGGTCACTGCTCGGTCCAGAGGCCCATCACGTAGAAGGTGCCGCCGATACCGGCGCCGTAGGCAGACTTCTTGCCGTCGGGCAGGGTGATCGGCTCGACGCCGTGCACGGTGTTCTTGTGCATGATCGCCCAGACGGTGTAGCTGCCCCACAGGTCGTAGCACTGCTCGCCGAACAGACGGTTGACCTCTTCGGCGATTTCCTTCTTGCGAGCCGGGTCGTTGCTGGCCCGGTTCTCGTCGAGGAGCGCATCGAGCTTGCTGTCCTTGATGCGGCCGAAGTTCAGGCCCAGCTGACCAACGGGAGCGGCCGACGCCGAGTGCCACCAGATGTACTGCTGGTCGAGGTCGAAGCCACCGTGCTGACGCCACTGGAACGTCTGGAAGTTGCCCATGACGGCGGTGAGGATGTACTGCGCCTGGTCGATCTGGTCGATGGTGACCTCGTCGAAACCGGCCTCCTCCCACCACTGCTGCTGGTACTGAGCGATGGTGAGGTTGGTGGAGTCCTGCGTGGTCGCCAGAGCGATCGTCAGCTTGCCGGGGTGCTCGGCCTTGTAGGCGGCGATGAGCTCCTTGGCCTTCTCCATGTCCTGAGCCATGGGGAAGCCGGTGTCCTCGAGGTAACCGACCTGCGTGGGCGAGAACGGACCGCTGGCCTGCTGGCCGACGCCGGCGCCGATCGCCTCGATGAGGCCGGGCTCGTCGGTGGCGTACGCCATGGCGCAACGGACGCGCTGGTCGTTCAGCGGCGAACCTTCCTGAGTGACGTGCAGCAGGGTGTAGCCGACTTCGCCGTACTCGGTGATCTCGGTGGTGCTGTAGTCGGTGGTGTTGCGCGAGTCGTAGATCGTCTGACCGTTGGCCGAGTGCAGGATGTCGATCGTGCCGCTCACGAGAGCGTCACGACGGTTGATCGCATCGGGGATCGGGCGGAACTCGATCGCGTCGAGGTACGGGTACGGAGCGTTCCAGTAGTTCGGGTTCTTCTTCATCTTGAAGGACTCGTTCGGGACGTAGCTCTCGTACATGAACGGGCCGGTACCCACGGGCTGGGTCTTCAGGGTGGCGTCGGCGTCGCTGGCGGCGAGCCACGTGGGCGACGCCATGTAGCCGACCTGGCCCATCAGCATGTAGGGCAGCGCTGCCCACGACACGCTGGAGGTGACGACAGCCGTCATCGGGTCAGCGGGGTCGAGCGAGATGTCGGTGATCGGACGGGCGTAGGCGCCGGTGGTGATGCCGTTCTTCGCGCGAGTGAGGTTGTCGACGATGGCTGCGCCGTCGAACGGCGTGCCGTCGTGGAACGTGACACCCGAGCGGGCCGTGATGCGCCAGACCGTGAAGTCCTCGTTCGGCTCGATCGACTCGGCCAGGTACGGTGACCAGCCGCCGTCCTCGTTGGGCATGGCGAGCGTGTCGTAGATGTTGCGGATCACCTGGTGGCAGGCGATGGCGCAGAGCATTTCCGCGGGTCGCCAGGGGTTCGAGGTGTCAGCCTCGATGCCCATCACCAAGCTGCCACCGGCCTGCGGCTCCATCGCCGCTTCGGTGGTCGGTGCTGCGGTGCTGCCAGGCGCTGCGGTGGTCTCCGCTCCGCCCGAGGTGTTGTCCGACTTCTTGTCGTCGCCACCGCAGGCGGCGGCCACGACGCTGACGCTGATGACCAGCGCAGCGAGCAGTCGTGCCGGCCGTCGACGTGACGACCCGGTCGAGTGTGTCATCCCAGTTCCCCCATTTCGTTTGAACGCTCCGTTGGGCGATCGCCCCCACCGAAGCGCGAGGCGGTGTGACCCGCATCACACTTCGGTGATCGGGCACTGTAGTCATGTCCGCGACGCCGTGGGCGACACGGAGGTACCTTTCCCTCACAGATGCCGCAATTGCGCCCTGATCACCTCGAGCGACCGCGACCCGAGCGCTGCTCGCCGCGCCAACGCGACTTCGTGGAGATCATGCGGCGCCACGCAACAGCCGTGGCGTCGGCGACGCCCTGTTACACCGACCCTGCCACAGGTCGTGCGGTATTCACCGCCAAGTGGTTGGCGGATCGGGGCTACTGCTGTGACAGCGGGTGCCGTCACTGCCCGTACGAGTAGGTTGACCTCATGACCGACAGGATCATCCGTACGCTCCGGGTGGCACCGGACAGCAAGGTTCGGCTGAGCACGTTCGACACCTCGGCCACCTTCGGGTGGCAGAAGGACGACGCCAAGCGCGAGCTGGAGAAGGTGAAGGCTCGCATCGACGTCCTGCAGCAGCGTTTGTTCGCTGAGGACCGACGCAGCGTGCTGCTGGTACTGCAGGCGATGGACGCCGCCGGCAAGGACGGCACCATCCGGGCGATCCTGTCGGGGCTGAACCCGGCCGGTGTCAGCGTCGCCGGGTTCGGTGTCCCCGGTGGTCCGGAGACGGACCACGACTACCTGTGGCGCATTCACGCGCAGGCGCCGGCGAAGGGTCGCATCGTGGTCTTCAACCGCAGCCACTACGAAGACGTGTTGGTGGTGCGCGTGCGTGGGTTCGCACCCAAGAAGGTCTGGCAGCGGCGCTACGAACACATTCGCGAGTTCGAAGAGATGTTGTCCGACGAGGGCACGACAGTGGTGAAGTGCTTCCTCAACGTGTCCAAGGAAGTGCAGCGCGAGCGGCTGCAGGAACGCATCGACGACCCGGAGAAGCGTTGGAAGTTCCGCAAGGGTGACCTCGACGACCGCGCCTTGTGGCCGGCGTACATGAAGGCTTTCGAGGAGGCGCTGGACCGCACCTCCACGGCCCGCGCGCCGTGGTACGTCGTGCCCGCGGATCGCAACTGGGTTCGCAATCTCGCGGTTGCGAAGATCCTCTTGCACCACATCGAGGCCCTCGACCCGCAGCTGCCGCCCGCCGAGAAAGGCATCGAGGGTTTGATCGTCGAGTAACACCGGCGCAGCCCTTTACGAATTGTAAAGTTGGAGCGAATGTCCGTCACGACCGCAACCTCACTCGACTCCGCTCTCGCTGCGCTCGCGGCCAACCCGTCCGCCGTCGTCGTTGCAGGCGGAACCGATGTGATGGTCGAGTTCAACTCCGGCCACCGCCGAGCCACCGACCTCATCGTCGTCAATCGCGTGGCCGATCTGTGCACCTGGCGGCAGGCAGGCGACGTGCTGGAGATCGGCGCTGCCGTCACGTGGGCGCAGGTACAGGAAGAGCTGGGCTCGTGGGT
>CAZREK010000217.1:0-4676 GCA_964598965.1 uncultured Bifidobacterium sp.
CGGTCGTCGCCAATCGGGTCCTGCCCAGCTGGGGTGGGGGCGCGGCCGTATGGGACGGGCTGGCGACCTCCAAAGGGCGCGCTGCGCTTGCCGACGTGGCGGGCGACAAGGTGGCAGCCGTGGTGCACGCTGCCCGGCTCGCTCGCGCGCGGGCGATGGCCGTCGAGGCCCACCTGGCCGACCTTCGCGCCGGTCTGCCGACAGGCGTGCCGGTGCTCGAGGTGCCCGAGATGTTCACCCGAGCCGGTGGCCGGCGAGTGGTGTCACTGGTGGCCGACGCACTCCGCGAGCAGGTCAACTGATGGCACGCAACCCAGGTCGCCAGCTGGCGGACTTGCTGGCCGCCAAGGAGATGGTGATCGTCTGTGGCAGCGGCGGCACGGGCAAGACCACGATTGCGGCCGCTCTTGGCGCCCGAGCCGCCGAGCAACTCGGTGGGCGAGTGCTGGTGCTGACGGTCGACCCGGCGCGCCGCTTGGCCACTGCACTGGGGTTGGACGAACTGGGGCACCGTCACGTTCGTGTTCCCGACGCGGTGTTCGGCGACCGGCGGGCGCCGACCGGCGACGGTGAGCTGTGGGTGGCGATGCTGGACACCAAGGCGGGGTGGGACGACCTCATCCGGCGCCATGCCCCCGACGAAGCGCTCCGCGACCGGGTGCTTGCCAACCCGCTGTATCGCAACATCACCGGCCGCTTCGTCAACAGCCACGACTACCTGGCGATGGAGCAGTTGTACGACCTGCACACGTCGGGCGAGTACGACCTCGTCATCATCGACACGCCGCCGTCGCGCAACGCTCTCGACCTGCTCGATGCGCCCGGCCGTATGCGCGAGTTCTTCGGCAGCCGGCTGCTGCGGTGGCTGACCGTGCCGTACCGTTCGAGGTTGTTCACCCTGGCGTCCAAGCCGTTCTACCAAGTCGCCGACCGCGTGCTCGGCTCGCGCTTCCTGCAGGACATCGCCGAGTTCTTCGTCCTGTTCCAGACCATGGAGTCCGGCTTCGTCGCTCGGGCGCGTGAGGTCGAGCGGCTGCTCACCGATGACGGCACCACGTTCGTGGTCGTCAGCACGGCCGAGACGGCACCACTGCGCGAGGCCAGATTCATGGTCGACGAACTGCAGCGTCGGCGGATGCCGCTCGGGGCAGTGGTCCTCAACCGGGTGCTTCCCGGCGAACTGCGGCAGGCGGGCTCCACGAAGTCCGCCGGGCGGCTCGCTGCTGCGGCCGCCAACCCGGACGCCGTCGCCAAGATCGCTGCTGCGGCGCGGGTTCCAGCGGAGGAACTTGCACCGGTGTTGGCCGAGATCGGCGAGCGCTTCCGCGAGACGTCGGTGGTGGCTGCCCGCGAGGCCGAGCGGCGCCGGGAGATGGAGTCCCTGGTGCCGTTGGTGGCGACCGTACCGCTGATGCCGGCGGACGTGCACGACGTCGTCGGCCTGGTGGAGATCGGCCGTCACCTGCTGTCCTGACCGACGCTTGATCGCGAGCGCACCCCGTCGGCGTGGCACACTCAGTTGCCATGGCCACGCTTGGCGAGCTCACCCGACAACTCACCGATCTCGAGCGCGACGACATTGATCACCTACAGCGGCTGATCGGTGAGTGGGGGTTGCTGGCCGACCTGTCCTTCGCCGACCTGCTGCTGCACGTACCGGCCAGCGACCAGCACTGGTACGTGGTCGCTCATGTGCGCCCGGCCACCGGCCAGACGATCTACCACCAGGACTACGTGGGCTCGCCCGCCACCGGTGCCGAACTGCCCCTGCTCACCAAGGCCTACGAGCGCGGTGCCATCTGCGAGGACGAGGTGCAGATGGAGTCCGTCCCCGACCCCGTGCGGTTCATGGCGATCCCGGTCCGCTCCGGTGACCGCGTGATCGCGGTGCTCACCCGCGAGGCCAGCAGCCGCACCAGCCGCCAGCCGGGCGAACTCGAGCGCACGTACGTGGGCTGCTTCGAGCAGTTCGCCACGATGATCGCCGAGGGCACCTTCCCGTTCGATGGCCCGACCGCGGACTCCAGTGCTGCCCCGCGCGTCGGCGACGGCGTGATGGTGCTCGACGGCGATGCCCGCGTGCGCTTCGGGTCGCCGAACGCCGTCTCGCACCTGCACCGCGTCGGGATCGGTGCCAATGCGGTCGGTATGCGCCTGGCGGAACTGGGCTTCAACGACAGCCCGGTGCGCCGTGCCTTCGAGAGCAAGTTGCCGGTGATCGAGGAGTTCGAGCAGACCTCCGACGTCACCTTCCTCGCTCGCTGCATGCCCATCCTGTCCACCGGTGCGGGCGACGCCGAGGTCACCGGTGCGCTGTTGCTGTTGCGCGATGTCAGCGAGGTGCGCAAACGCGACAAGTTGCTGCTGTCCAAGGACGCCACCATCCGCGAGATCCATCACCGGGTGAAGAACAACCTGCAGACGATCTCATCCCTGCTGCGCCTCCAAGGCCGCCGGTTGACGTCCGAGGAAGCCAAGGCCGCCGTCGCCGAGAGCGTGCGGCGCATCCGCACGATCGCGCTGGTGCACGAGACGTTGTCGCGCGAACCCGGTGACGATGTTGCGTTCCTCGACATCGTCCGTCCGTTGCTGCGTCTCGCGGAGGAAGGCTTGCAGTCACCGGACCGACCCGTGCACTTCACCGTGCAAGGTGAGGGCGGGCGTCTGCCCAGCACGATCGCCACACCGTTGTCCGTCGTGCTCACCGAGTTGCTGCAGAATGCCGTCGATCACGGCTTCCCCGAAGGCAGTTCGGGCGGCGCTGTCGTCGTGGTGCTGGACGACGGCGACGACGACACGCTGCACATCCGCGTGGTCAACGACGGCCGCGGGCTGGACCCTGGCTTCGATCTCAAGGGGGCCACCGGTCTCGGTCTGTCGATCGTGCGGACGTTGGTGACCACCGAGCTGGACGGCTCGATCGCGATGCGTGCCGGTCAGCCCGACGACTTCCGCGCCGTCGGGTTGGGTGATCGCGCCCCCGGCACGGGGACGGTGGTCGATCTCACCGTGCCGGTGTGAGCCGGCCCAGGTGACGGTGTCAGACGGCGGTGCGGGTGCGGCCGGCGAGGCGGCGGCGCAGGTTGCGACGCTCTTCCTCCGACGTGCCACCCCAGATGCCCGAGTCCTGGTTGGTCTCGAGGGCGTAGTCGAGGCAGTCGACGTGCACCGGGCACTCGCCGCAGACCTGCTTGGCACGATCGATCTGCACCAGCGCGTAGCCGGTGGTGCCCACCGGGAAGAACAGGTCCGGGTCGGTGTCGCGACAGATGGCCTGCTTGCGCCAGCTGTAATCGGCATTCGCCAGGGTGAGGCTCGAGGCCGGGATGCTCACGGTGTTCTCCGGTCGTGGTGTCCAGAAGGTGAACGGGATGCTTCGTGAACGTGTTCACGTTCGGGCAAACCGTAGGGAAGCGTTCGTTACATTTCAAGAGATGATTCGATGGAAGCCATAGCTAGTAGAGATAGGAGCTATCTGTGACACCTCCGGCCGACAGCACCACGCGTGCCGCCGTCATCGCCCACCGGGGCGCCAGCCGTGCCGAACGGGAGAACACGCTCGCCGCGTTCCGGCGCGCGGGCCAGATGGGCGCCGACGCGGTCGAGCTGGACGTGCGTCGGACCAGCGACGGCGTGCTGGTCGTGCACCACGATCCGCGCCTCGGCGACGAGCAGGTGATCGCCTCGCTCGTGTATCGCGACCTGCCCGAACACGTCCCCACGCTGGCCGAAGCACTCGACGCCTGCGCGGGCATGTGGGTGAACGTCGAGATCAAGAACGACCCGGAGGAACCGGACTTCGACCCGACGGAGTCGATCGCCGATGACACGATCGCCCATCTGGTGGCCCGCCACGAGGATCACCGTTGGGTCATCTCCTCGTTCCGCATGGAGACCGTGGATCGCTGTCGCGCGCTGGCACCCACCATCCGCACCGCGTGGCTGTGTGTCGCCGCGCCGGAGGGCATCGCCCGCACACTCGTGGCCAAGGGGCACATAGCGCTGCACCCGTGGGTCGCCACCCTCACTCGCGAGGTCGTCGACCAGTGTCACGCGGCCGGCGTGCAGGTGAACACCTGGACGTGCGACGACCCGGCCCGCATGGCCGAGTTGATCGAGTGGGGCATCGACGGCATCTGCACCAACGTCCCCGACGTGGCGTTGGGCGTGTTGGGCCGCTGATCAGCGGGGGCGCACCAGCCTGACGGCGTCGGGCACGTGCACGAACTCGAGGTGGCGCGTCTCGCCCAGGTAGTCGCCGTCCAGTTGGTACGGGAAGGGTCGCTCGTGGCCGATGCTCAGCGACTTCAGATCGGTGCGCAGGTCGAGCGTGTCGCTGGCCTTCACCCCGCCACCTTTCAGCGCGCCGCCCAGGCCACCGAGCACGGCGGAGATCGCCAGTGAGCGGAACGTGACCGCCACCAGCCCGCGGTCGAGGGTGGCAGCGGGGCTGAGATCCAGCGGGCGGTTGCCGAGGTAGGTGTAGGGGTTGGTGTTCAGCACGATGGTGAAGAAGCCGTCCACCGCGTCGAGCCCGGGTGAGGCGACACGGAAGTGCGGTTGCTTGCGGTCGTAGCCGAAACCCCAGGTGCGCACCGAGGCGTAGATGAACAGAGGGTGCCCCAGCCAACGCTTCAGCGACGCCCGCCGCTCGACCTCCTTCACCTACACCTACC
>CAZREK010000218.1:0-4664 GCA_964598965.1 uncultured Bifidobacterium sp.
CAGATCATCCTGCCGATCTGGAACTCGTGGTACTTCCTCTCGCTCTACGCGAACGCGGCGGGCACCACCGGCACGTTCCGCACGGACAGCACCGACGTGCTCGACCGCTACATCCTCGCCAAGACGCGTGCGCTGCTCACGGAGATGACGTCCGAGCTGGACGACTACGACCTGTTCGGCGCGTGCGGCGCGGTGCGTTCGTTCCTCGACGCGCTCACCAACTGGTACGTCCGCCGCAGCCGCGACCGCTTCTGGGCCGGCGACCAGGACGCGATCGACACGCTGCACACTGTGCTGTCGCTCGTGTGCCGTGCGCTCGCGCCGCTGCTGCCGCTCACCACCGAGGCCGTCTACCGCGGCCTGACCGGCGAGCGCAGCGTCCACCTCACCGACTGGCCCGCGGCCGCCGACCTGCCCGACGACGCCGAACTGGTGGGCAGCATGGACCTCGTGCGCGACGTGTGCAGCGCCACCCTGCGCGTGCGTAAGGAGCAGAAGCTGCGCGTCCGTCAGCCGCTGCAGTCGTTGCAGGTTGCTGTGGGTGGCTCGGCCCGGCTCGCCGACTTCGCCGAGCTGATCAAGGACGAGGTCAACGTCAAGGGTCTGCAGCTCACCGACGACGTCGCCGCGGTCGCGGGCTACGACCTGCAGGTCGTGCCGGCCAAGCTCGGCCCGCGCCTCGGTGGCCAGGTGCAGCAGGTGATCAAGGCCGTCAAGGCGGGCGACTGGCAACGGTCCGGCGACACCGTCACTGCTGGTGGCATCGAGCTGATGGAAGGCGAGTACGCCTTGCGGCTGGTGGTGCAGGGTGGTGGCGCCAGCACGCCGCTGTCCGCCGTGGACGGCGTGGTGGCCTTGGACACGTCCGTCACCCCCGAGCTGGAGGCTGAGGGTGTCACCCGCGACCTCATCCGCTTGGTGCAGCAGGCTCGCCGCGATGCCGGCCTGAAGGTCAGCGACCGGATCTCCTTGACCATCGGAGTGCCGGAGTCCGTCCGGCGCCAGGTGGTGGCATTCCAGCACCTGCTGACGGAGGCGACGCTGGCCACCTCGCTCGCCTGGGGTACCGGCGAGCCGACGGCCGAACTCGACGGCGAGCCGGTGCACATCGCCGTCGCGGTGGCCGATTGATCACCCCGCTCCGTCCTCATCCGGACGGGGTGGTGGTGGCCGTGCGCGCCGTTCCTGGCGCCAGCAGAGCCGAGATCGTCGGCCTGCACGGTGACGAACTGAAGATCAAGGTCTGTAGTCCGCCGGTGGACGGGCGCGCCAACGAGGAGTTGCTGAAGGTGTTGGCGGACGTGTTGGAGGTGCGCCCACGGCTGCTGAGCGTCGTCGGCGGGCACACCAGCCGCTCCAAGGCGGTGCTGGTGCAGGCCGATGCGGCAGAGGTCGAGCGCCGCCTCGCTGCGTGTATCGGCCGTCTCGGTGCGCGCGAGCGGTAGCATCCCAGGCCGACACGAAGGCGACCCACGGAGGACCCGCACCATGGCGACAGCCAAGAAGGCTCCCGCGAAGAAGGCTGCTCCGGCGAAGAAGGCCGCCACCGCGAAGAAGGCCCCGGCCAAGAAGGCTGCACCGGCGAAGAAGGCTGCACCCGCCAAGAAGGCTGCACCCGCCAAGAAGGCCGCTCCGGCCAAGAAGGCCGCACCCGCCAAGAAGGCCGCTCCGGCCAAGAAGGCTGCACCTGCGAAGAAGGCTGCACCCGCCAAGAAGGCCGCGCCCGCGAAGAAGGTGGCTCCGGCGAAGAAGGTGGCTCCCGCCAAGAAGGTTGCGGCGAAGCCCGTCGCTCCGGCGAAGAAGCCTCTCGCCGGGAAGCCCGTTGCACCGGCGAAGAAGGCTGCGCCCACCAAGAAGCCGGCCCCCCAGGGGCCCGAGCGTGTGCCGGTCAAGGGTGTCACCAAGGACGGCATCGCCTACACCAAGGACTTCGACGCCAAGTTTCTGACGGCTCAGCGCGCAGCGCTGATCGCCGAGAAGGCCGTGCTGCTGGGCCAGGCCGAGAGCCTGGAAGAAGAAGCGCACCAGCTGGTCGAAGAGCACGAGATGGGCGACGTGCAGTTCGACGACGAAGGCGGCGAGGGCGACACGATGGTGGTGGAGCGCGAGCGCGACCTCGCTCTCAGCGCCCAGGCACGCCAGATCATCGTCGACATCGAAGCTGCGCTCGTACGGCTCACCGAAGGCAGCTACGGCTACTCGGTGGAGTCCGGCAAGCCGATCCCTCGCGAACGCCTGGAGGCGATTCCGTGGGCCACCGTCCTCGTCGAGGAGAAGGTGGGCGGGATCGGTCGTCGATGACCGAGGCAGCCGCTGACACTCCGGCGGCCCGCAGCAAGTTCTGGACGCTCAGCGTGCCGCTCGCGCTGGCCTGGGTCGTTGTCGATCAACTCACCAAGGACTGGGCGGTCGGGTCGCTGTCGGACGGGCGCGTCCGCCATGTGGTCTGGACATTGCAGTGGAACCTGTCCTTCAACAGCGGGATGGCCTTCTCCAAGGGGCAGGGGATCGGGCCGATCATCGGTCTCGCGGCCCTTGTCGTGGTGGTCGTGATCGCTGCCTCGGTGCGCCACTCGACGAGCCGGGTGGTGGATGTCGCCGCTGCGCTGGTCATGGGTGGCGCGATCGGCAACCTCGTCGACCGTCTGTTCCGCGGCGAAGGCTGGCTGCACGGCTCGGTCATCGACTTCATCGACTTCCAGTGGTTCCCGATCTTCAACGTCGCCGACATCGGCGTGAACGTGGGCGGCGGCCTGTTCATCCTCTGGTCGCTGTTCTCCCGCAGTCACAAGCCGCACCAGGAGAGCGACCAAGAGGGCGACCAGGAGAGCGACCAAGCGAGCGACCAGTCATGATCGAAGAGACGATTCCGGCCGCCCTCAGCGGCGAGCGGCTGGACCGCATCGTGTCGCTGATCACCGAGTGCAGCCGCAGCGATGCGGCCACGCTGGTGGCATCCGGTGGCGTCACCGTCGATGGTGAGGTGATGGCGACCGGCAAGCTGCGTATCCGCGAAGGCCAGGTGGTGGTGGTCGACGAGACGCAACTGCCCGAGCCGGAGCCGCCCGCTGCCGACGCCTCTGTGCAGTTCCATGTGGTCTACGAGGACGACGCGGTGATCGTCGTCGACAAGCCGGCCGGGCTGGTGGTGCACCCTGGTGCGGGCAACCCCGCGGGCACGCTGGTGAACGGTCTGCTCGCTCGCTATCCGGAAATCGCAGACGTCGGCGAGTCGCATCGCCCCGGCATCGTCCACCGCCTCGATGTCGGCACATCCGGGCTGATGGTGGTCGCCCGTGTTCCGTTGGCGTATCACGCACTGGTCGACGCCTTGGCCTCGCGCGATGTCGGTCGCATGTACCGCACGGTCGTGTGGGGCCACCTGGAGAACCCGGTGGGCGTGATCGACGCCCCGATCGGCCGCGACCACCGCGACCCGATGCGCATGGCCGTGGTGGTGGACGGCAAACCGGCGCGCACGCGCTACCGCGTGATCGGCGCCTTCCGTAGCCCCGCCGAAGTGTCGGTGGTGGAGTGCCGCCTGGAGACCGGGCGCACGCATCAGATCCGCGTGCACCTCAGCGCGATCGGGCACCCGGTGGTGGGCGACGGTCAATACGGCGGCATTCGTTCCGGTGTGTCCTGCCCGCGGCCGTTCCTGCACGCGGCAGGCCTGGAGTTCCACCATCCGCTGACCGGTGAGCCGATGGAGTTCCGCAGCGAACTCCCCGCCGACCTCAGCGCGGTGGAGGCATCGCTCAGCGACCCCCTCTGAGGGCCTGCCGGGCGCGGCAGGTCAGATGACGAAGTCGAGGCGCGCTTCGGGGTACGGCGCCATTCCGCGGGCGGCGTCGGCCACCGACTGGAGGGTGAACTCCTCCATCATCCGACGCATCTGTTCGCCGGCCGTCTTCCAGATCGACAGCAGCACGCACTGACCCTCGTGGTTGCACGCACCGTCCTGATGCGGTTCGCCGAAGTCACCGAGGCTGATCGGGCCGTCGACGGCGCTGAGGATCTCGCTGATGCGGATGTCGGCCGGGTCGCGGGCGAGCACGTAGCCGCCGCCCACGCCGCGCTTGGAGCGCACCAGGCCGGCGCCCTTCAGCGCCAGCAGGATCTGCTCCAGGTACGGCTGAGGGATCGCCGTGCGCTCGGCGATGTCGCGCACCGATGTCGGCCCCGGCTCGTCCAGGTGCAGCGCCAAGGAGAGCAGCGCCCGACACGCATAATCACCTTTGCTCGACACGCGCACGGCGTCATCGTAGGCCGTGGGCGACGCATCCGACGATCATGCGGGTGGCGCGAGCGCGCCGTGTGGTGCTGGACTGTCGCCCGGATGTCCACCAACCCCCTCCCAGTCCTGCCCGAGTACTCCGGCGCCAACGTCCGCGGCATCGTGCCCGCGCTGCTGGCCCCTGCAGCAGCGACCCTGCCGGCATGGATGCCGGACGCGGCCCGTGGGGCGCGCCAGGTGGTGCTGCTGGTGGTCGATGGCCTCGGTTGGGAGCAACTGCAGGAGCGTCGTGTGCTGGCGCCGACGCTGGCGGCGATGTCCGGCTCGCGGATCACGACGGTGGCGCCGTCCACGACGGCGTCTGCGCTCGCCTCGATCGCCACAGGGCTGACGCCGGCCGAGCACGGCCTGGTCGGGTACCGCATGG
>CAZREK010000219.1:0-4644 GCA_964598965.1 uncultured Bifidobacterium sp.
GCTTGATCTCCGAGGTGCCGCCGGCGATGGACAGGCCGCGGTGGCTGAGCGCCATCAGGCCGGTGATCGCGCCGGCGCCGTCGAGGAACGCCGAGTCCGGGCCGGACAGCGCGTTCCCGATCGCGGCAGCGTCGTGACCCAGCTCGGACAGCACCAGCTTGGTGACCGCACCTTCCGGGCCAGGGCCACCGCCTGCAACCGCACGGTGGGCGCTGCGCAGGTTCAGCATCGCCATCGCGTGGTGCTGCGCGATGTAGTTGCCGATGCGCACGGAGCCGCCAGGCAGGCGGTCGGGAGCATTGTCCAGCATCTGCACCAGGCCCGACGGAGGCAGTGCCATGCCGCCCGAGCCGCCGCCGATGCTGACGCTCTCGTTGCCCAAGGTGGCCCGCGCCACCGTCCAGCCGCCGTCCACCGGGCCGACAACGTCGTCGTCCGGCACGAAGGCATCGTCGAAGAACACTTCGTTGAACTCGGACCCACCGCTGGCCTGACGCAACGGGCGCACGGTGACGCCCTTGCCCTTCATGTCCACGACCATCATCGTGATGCCCTGGTGCTTGGGGACGTCGGGGTTCGTGCGCACGGTGATGAACCCGAAGCTGGAAAGGTGGGCGCCGGAGGTCCAGACCTTCTGCCCGTTGACCAGCCAGCCTCCGTCGACGCGGGTGGCCTTGGTCTTCGCGCCTGCAGCATCAGAGCCCGCGTCGGGCTCGCTGAACAACTGACACCAGATGACGTCCTGGCGCAACGCAGGCATCACCCAGCGCGCCACCTGGTCGGCGGTGGCGTTCTGGATGAGCGTCAGGATCACCCAGCCGGTGATGCCGTACTGCGGGCGCTGCACGCCGGCCGCGGCGAACTCCTGCTCGATCACGATCTGCTCGACAGCACCGGCGTCGCGGCCCCACGGCTTGGGCCAGTGCGGCATCACGTAGCCGGTCTCGATCATGCGCTCGCGCTGCGCGGCCTTGTCGAGCCCCTTGATGCTCTCGGCGAAGGCGCGGGCTTCGGTGCGGAAGGCTTCGGCCTCGGGCGGTAGTTCGATGTTCTTGTCGCGCTTCACGCCCTGGCGGGTGAGATCGGTGAGGTGTGTGGCCGCCGTCTGCGGGTCGACGATCGCGGCGATGGCGGTGGCGCGGCGCAGGTACAGGTGAGCGTCGTGCTCCCAGGTGAAGCCGATGCCACCGTGCACCTGAGTGTTGAGGTTGGCGCACAGATCGGCGGCGGGCACCGCGAGCGCGGCAGCCGACGCGGCGGCGAAGGAGAACTCGGCGCCACCCTTGGCGCCGGCTCGGGCCGCATCCCACACCGCGCTGGTTGCCAGTTCGGTGGCCACCAGCATGTTGGCGCAGTGGTGCTTCACGGCCTGGTACATCGCGATCGGGCGGCCGAACTGAATGCGCGCCTTCGCGTACTCCGCGGCCATCAGCGTGCACTCGCGAGCGACGCCGGTTGCCTCCGCTGCCAAGATCAGGCGGGCCATGTCGGTGAGGGTGCTGCGCGCGCCGGCGAGGGTCTCGCCCGCGGCACCCGCCAGCGTCACCCGTCCGCTGCGGCGGGTGGGGTCGAGGTTCGCCGGAATGTCGACGGTGACGCCGGAACCGTGCGCGTCGACCACCGCCACGTCGTCGCCACTCGCCACCAGCAACACGTCGGCCAGGCCTGCGCCCAAGGCAGTGCCGGCGTTGCCGCTGAACGAACCAGCGCCCGTGACGTCGCCGCCGAGTGCGATGGCGGCCTTCACCGAACCGTCGGCCAGGCCGGGCAGCAGGCGTGCCTTCTGCTCGTTGGTACCGCAGGCGGCGATCACCGCGCTGGCGATGATCGTGGGCACGAACGCGCCGGGCGCCAGGCCGCGGCCGAGCTGTTCCACGACCACGACCGCCTCTTCCAGCCCGTAGCCGGACCCGCCGTACTGCTCGGGCAGGTGCAGGCCCAGCCAGCCCAGGCCGGCGGCCTCCGCCCAAAAGTCGGGGTCGGGTTCCGTGGCCGCATCCAGCAGGGCGCGGGCTGCCGCGCGCGAACCGCGAGCGGTGAGCAGGTCGGTCACGGTGTCGGCGAGTGCGCGGTGGTCGTCGGAGATGGCGATGGACATGGGCCGTACCGTATTCGCCGCCTCTCGCGGAACCAGAGGCGGACCGGCCTACGATCCACCCTCATGGCTGCCCGTTTCGACATCGACCGGATCCGCGCCCAGTTTCCGGCGCTGTCACTGCCGCACGACAGCGAGTTCGCGCGCACGTACCTGGACAACCCAGCGGGCACACAGGTGCCGAACCAGGTGCTGGACCGCATGCGCACGGCGATGGTGGAGTGCAACGCCAACATGCACGGCAACTTCCGCACCACACGTGAAGCCACTGCGCTGGTGGACGAAGCACACGCGGCGATGGCCGACTTCTACAACGCCCGCTCGCCGCGCGAGATCGTGTTCGGCCCCAACATGACGACGCTGACGTTCATGATGACCCGTGTGCTGGGCCCGCAGTTCCGTGAGGGCGACGAGTTGATCACGACTCACATGGAGCACGACGGCAACAACACGCCGTGGCGCATCATGGCGCAGCAGCGCGGTGTGGTGGTGAAGACACTGCCCTTCGACCCGGAGACGTCGCGCTTCGACCTGTCGAAGCTGGACGAACTGATCACGCCGCGCACCAAGTTCGCTGCGCTCAACATGGCCTCCAACCTGTTGGGCACGATCAACGACATCAAGTCGATGTGCACCAAGCTGCGGGCCGCGGGGGCGCTCACCTACATCGACGCGGTGCAGTACGCGCCACACGGTGCGGTCGACGTGCAAGACCTCGGCTGCGACTTCCTGGTGTCGTCCGCGTACAAGTGGTACGGGCCGCACCAGGGCATCCTGTGGGGCCGGGAAGAGATCCTGCAGGAGCTCAAGGCGTACAAGCTCAGCGTCGTGGCCGACGAGCCGCCTGGCAAGTTCGAGACCGGCACCCAGTCGCTGGAGGGTCAGGCGGGCGTGCTGGGCGCGATCGAGTACTTCCAGTGGATCACCAAGGCAATGGGGCTGCGTGTTCCGGACGTGCCCGGCCTGCGCAAGCGCACGTGCGAGATCTACTCGGCGATGAACGCGATGGTGAACTACGAGGCGGGTCTGTCCCAGCGTCTGGTCAGCGGCTTGCAGTCGATCAGGGGTGTCACCATCCACGGCATCACCGACCCTGCGCAGTTCGACTGGCGCGTACCCACCGTGGCGTTCACGCACACCAAGGTGGCGCCGGAAGAGGTCGCTCGCTTCCTCGACGGCCACGGCGTGTACGTCTGGAACGGTCACAACTATGCACTGCCCGTGGTGCAGTACCTGGGCATCGGTGAGGGTGGTGTGGTGCGCGTCGGGCCCACTCACTACAACACGATCGAGGAGATCGATCGTGCGGTGGAACTGATCGACAGGTGTGTCAGCCGCGCCAGTGGGCGATGAGCGCGTCGGCCGCAGCGGCGGGGTCTTCCACCATCCACCAGTGACCCACAGCGGGTAGTTCGCACACCGAGGCGCCGACCGACGCCGCGACGTGCGCGTGCATCGCCGGCGTGCCCGCGTAGTGGTCGTTCTCCGCGACGATGACCATGCCTCGCGCCGGCTTCGCCGCGGCAAGTCGTGCACCCAGTTCGCTCATCGTGGGCTGCACCGCGTTGCGGTACAGGTTGAGGATGCACCGTGCGGTGTCCTCGTCGAGCGCGGCGGAGACCTGGCGGGCGATGTGGTCCTTCATCCCGAGCGACCCCATCACGAGCGCGAACGTGTCGGCGTCGAGCGAGACGATCGCATTCGCGCTGTCCTCGCCGACACCTGGCGTCTGCCAACCCACGGCGGCGTCGTGCCACTGGTAGTCCGGGTGCACCATGCCCGCGCAGTCCGTCGCCCACGTGCGCGCGACCGTCGGGTGCTCGGCGAGCAGGCCGAGGACATGCCCCGCACCCCAGTCGTGACCGACAAGGTCGATCGCGCCCTCGATGCCCTGCAGTTCGGCGAGCAACCATGCGCGGTACTCCGCCGGCGTACCGCCCCAGCCGTCGGGGCACGGCGCGCCGAACCCGGGAGGGGAGAGCGTGATCACGTCAGTCACACCGTGCTTGGCCAACTCGTCGATGAGATCGGACCAAATCGCTGCGGTCTCGGGGTTGCCGTGAACGAACACCTTGGGCATCGCGCCACCGTACCCGGCTGCAGCCGGGCCGGTGGTCGGATGCCTTGACGACACCTCAGCAGGGGTGGCCGCCGATGTGAGGGAAGTCGGCGATGATGCCCTGGTCCTGGGCGAGCAGGCTGTTCCACGAGACGCTGGACAGCGTGGCGTCGAACGCGAGGTAGGTGTTGAGGACGTCGGTACGGAGGTAGCCGCCGCAGTACGCCACGGTCGGCTGCACGTAGAGCTCGAATTCCTCGGTCTTCAGGTTGGTGATGAGGAAATAGCCGCGTGAGTCGGTGGTGCCGGTCCACTTCTGGTCGTTGTCCAGCGAATGCACGGTGACCTGCAGCCCGGCGATCCCACGTTGAGTGGAGGCATCGACGATGCGGCCGCTCATCGAGAGCGTGCGGGCAATGCCTGTCGGAGCGGGCGCGGTGGCGCTCGCCGAGGCAGCGGAGGCGCCGACAGCGAGGGTCAAGGTGGCAAG
>CAZREK010000220.1:0-2278 GCA_964598965.1 uncultured Bifidobacterium sp.
AGGGCGTCGCCCTCGTTGGTGGCGGCGGCCTTCAGGTTGTTGCTGGCCACGACTTGAGCCATCGAGGTGGTGATCGCCTGGTCGAAGGTGATGTCGTTGAGCTGCAGGTCGATCAGGTGGTAGCCCCAGGTCTCGATCACGTGATCGAGGTTCTCCTTGACCTCGGACACGATCTCGCCGCGCAGGCCAAGGATCTCGGCCTGCTTCTTGGTGGCCACGAACCCGCGGGTGCTGCCCTCGACCGAGCGCACGAGGGCGGTGAGGAAATCCTTCTCACTGACGAACTTGAAGGCGATGTTCTTGATCGTCTCTTCGGACTCGCTGATCGCGCCGTAGACCATCATCGCCGTGAAATACACGTTGGCCTGGTCAGAGGTGATCGCCTGGAACTGCAACTCCACGGCCCGGTTCTGGATGCTGATGCGACGGAAGATCTTCTCGATGAAGGGGATCACCACGTTGAGACCGGGGCGCAGGATCCGCTTGTACTTGCCGAACACCGTGGTGACGGCAACCGTGCCCTGGTTGACGGTGCGCAGGCCGGTGAGCATCATCAGCAGAGCGACCACGACAACGATGATGACGGCAACTTGGGTGGAACTCATGGGGGGTCCTCCTGTCCGAGCGCGAGTCTAGGCATCGCCGAAGACGCCCTCGGAACTGCGCCGTGACCTGCGCCTCTGTCGCCACAGCGTCGGTCCTGACAAACTCGCAATGTGGACACAACTGCTGTCTCACCCGCGGTGTTGCTGCGCGGGGTGTCGCGCCGGTACGACCTCGCGGCCGGCCCCCTGTACGCCCTCCGCGACGTCGATCTGGAGATTTCGCCCGGCGAGTTCGTCGTGGTGCTCGGCCCGTCCGGCAGCGGGAAGACGACCCTGCTGAACATCATCGGCGCCCTCGACAGCCCCACGGACGGCACGGTCGTCGTCGGTGGCCACGACATCACCACCGAGCGGCGCAGCGACTTGTTCCGTTTCCGCCGCAACACCGTGGCCTTCGTGTTCCAGACGTTCAACCTGTTCCCGGCGCTGACGGCGGCGGAGAACGTGCAGTGCGCGATCGAGATCTCCGGCGCTCCGAAAGGCGCTCGCCAGAAGGCGATCGAGGTCCTCGGACGGGTGGGCCTTGCCGATCGCACCGACCACTTCCCCACCGAGCTGTCCGGCGGCGAGCAGCAGCGGGTGGCGATCGCTCGCGCCCTGGCCACCGGGAACCCCGTGCTGGTGGCCGACGAACCCACCGGCGACCTGGACTACCGCACCGGCGTGCAGGTGCTGGAGGTGCTGCGCGCCCAGGCCGAGGATGGTCACACGGTGATCGTGGTGACTCACAATCGCGAGATCTCGCGAATCGCCGACCGCGTTGTCGAGCTGAGTGGCGGCCGCATCGTCCACGACGGCGCGCCGGACGGCGGCACCGCTTCCATCGTCGACCTGCACTGGTAGGGCGCCATGAGTTGGTGGCTGCTGTTGCGATGGTCCGGGCGGGACCTGCGCCGGAAGTGGGTGCAGGTCGCGGCGATCGCGTTGGTGATCGCCATCGGCACCGGGCTGTTCTCGGCACTGGGTAGCACCTCCGTGTGGCGTCGCACGAGCAACGACGACAGTTTCCAGTTGACGGGGATGTACGACATTCGCGTTCGTGCCAGCGAGGGGGCCTTCGCCGATGAGGGTTCGCTGGTGGGCCTGTTGGCTGCGTTGCCGGACCCAACGGTGGTGGCGATCGCCGAAGAGCGGCTGGTGGTCGCCACACAGGTCGATGCGTCCACGCCGCAGCGAACGATCCTCGTTCCTGGTCGCATCGTCGGGCTCGACGTCGCCGGCGGCGGGCCACGACTGACGATTCCTTGGGTGAGCGACGGCGACGGCAAGCGCTTGTCCGCGGACGGCGATGTCGTGCTCGAGCGCAACTTCGCCGACTACTACGACCTTGCTCCTGCTGCGTCGATCCGTGTCAGCGGCGACCACGAGCTCACCACCACCGGTCTCGGCCTTGCTCCCGAGTACTTCCTGGTCACCACCGAGGAGGGTGGCTTCTTCGCGCAAGCCAACTTCGCCGCCGTCTTCATGTCGCTCCACGATGCGCAGTCCGTCAGCGGACACGAGGGCCAAGTCAACGACCTCGTGCTGCGGCTGCGCGCCGGCACGGACCGCGAATCCGCCGTCGCCGCAGTGAACGATCTCTTCGCCGAGTCGCCGCTGGGTGTCACGGTCATGACCAGCGAGGACGACGACGCCTACCGATTGCTGTACGACGACATCGACGGCGACCAGAA
>CAZREK010000220.1:2378-4630 GCA_964598965.1 uncultured Bifidobacterium sp.
GCGAGGACGACGACGCCTACCGATTGCTGTACGACGACATCGACGGCGACCAGAAGGTCAACGACGTCTTCGCCATGCTGGTGCTGCTCGGCGCCGTGTTCGGCGCGTTCAACCTCTCCAGCCGGATGATCGAAGCGCAGCGGCGCGAGATCGGGATCTCGATGGCCCTCGGCGCATCACGTCGACAACTCGCGATCCGCCCACTGTTGGTCGGCGCCGAGATCGCTCTCCTCGGCGCTGCACTCGGTGTCGGTGTCGGTGCGCTGGCGATCGAGGCGTTGCGGCCGGTGTATCTCGAATCGCTGCCGATGCCGGTGTGGCACATGGGTTTCCAGTGGGCGATGTTCGCCCGCGGCGCCGCGCTCGGGTTCGCGCTGCCGCTCGTCGCCACCGCCTTGCCCGTCCTGCGCGCGATTCGCACCACCCCCGTGGATGCCATCACCACCACGCACCGCGACCCGCGCAGCGGCTTGTCACGGGTTGTTCGGCGACTCCGCTGGCCGCGCAGCGCCTTCCGCAGAATGCCGATCGGCAATGTCCTGCGCACTCCGCGCCGCACGCTGCTGACGTCGCTGGGCATCGCGGCGGCGATCGCCACGTTGGTGGGAGTCCTGGGCATGTTGGATTCGTTCTTCGCCACGATCGATGCGAACGACCGCGAGGTGCTGCAGCCGAACGGCGACCGGCTGCTCGTCGCGCTCGACACACCCATCGACGTCGCGAGCGACGAGTTCACGTCGCTGGCGGCGCAACCGGCAGTGGGTTCCGTGGAGCCGGTGCTGCGTGTCGGTGGGCGGTTGGGCACGACCGACGGCAAGGTCACCTTCGACGTGCTCATCGAAGCGCTCGACATGCACAACGCGGTGTGGGCGCCGACCGCGGCGAGAGGTTCGGTCCTCGCCCCTGGCATCGTCATCTCGCGCGTGGCGGCCGACCACCTGTCCGTGGGTCCCGGCGACATGGTCCAGCTGACGCATCCGGCGCTCACTGCGACGGGGTTCACCGTGGTCACCACGCACGTGCCGGTCGCCGCGATCGACAACAGCCCCTACCGCTACGGGGTGTACCTCGACAGCTCGCAGCTCGCTGTGTTCGGCGCTGACGGAGTAGCCAACTACGCGTACGTGCTGCCGGCGCAGGGGTCCACCACCGAGGACGTGCAACGCGCGCTGTTCGGGCTGCCCGGCGTCACTTCGGTGCAGCCGGTCTCGGCCGCCAGTGAAGTGCTGCGCGACACGATGAACAGCTTCACCGGAGTGTTCCGCGTGCTGGAGATGTTCATCCTGCTGCTCACGGTCCTGATCACCTACAACGCCACGTCGATCAACGCCGATGAACGTGCGCGGGAACGTGCCACCTTGTTCGCCTTCGGGCTGCCGGTCCGCAAGGTGATCGCCCTGGAGATCGCCGAGGGCCTGATCTACGGCGTGCTCGGCACCGCCGTCGGGGTGGCGCTCGGTGGCTTGATCGTGCGCTGGGTGACCACGAGCGTGATGGCCACGACGATGCCCGAACTGGGGATGGAAGTCGTGGTGTCGGGTTCCACGCTGGCGTTGGCGGTGACGATGGGCGTGGTGGCCGTGGCAGTCGCCCCGTTGTTGACCGTCCGTCGCTTGCGCAGGATGGACGTGCCGGGCACGCTGCGCGTCGTGGAGTGACGCCGGGCCATTCCGCCCAGCGGAACCCGACGGTGGACACGTTCCGGCCGGCGGACCACAGTTGCCGGATGACCGCCACCGTCGCCCGCCGGATCGTCGACCAACTCGTGGCACTCGGTGCCGACCTGGCGTTCGGGGTGCCGGGCGAGAGCTACCTCGCGGTGCTCGACGCGCTGCACGACACGCCCGCGCTGCGCTTCATCACCTGCCGTCAGGAGAGCGGCGCCGCCTTCGCCGCCGAGGCCCACGGCAAGCTGATGGGCCGCCCCGGCCTGGTGATGGTCACCCGCGGGCCGGGCGTGATGAACGCCGCCATCGGGGTACACACCGCGCAGCAGGACGAAACGCCGCTGATCGTGCTGGTCGGCCAGGTGCCGCGATCGCAGCGCGGCCGTGACGCGTTCCAGGAGGTGGACCTGCGGCAGATCTTCGGATCGGTGTGCAAGTGGGTGCACGAGCTGGACCAGCCGGACCAGGCCGCGGAGGTGATCCATCGCGCCTGGACGGTGGCGTGCAGCGGCCGCCCGGGGCCGGTGATGATCGGCCTGCCGGAGGGCGTGCTGGAGCTGCCCAGTGCCGGGGCGGCGGTTGAAG
>CAZREK010000221.1:0-4603 GCA_964598965.1 uncultured Bifidobacterium sp.
AGAACGCGTTGACCGCATGGTCGATGGGCAGCTTGCGGAAGCGGGTGAAGTCGGCAGCTGCGGTCATCGAGCGGGCCGTGTTCTCCGACAGGCCGAGCGTGCCCAGGCCTTCCCCTCCGGGTTCGCTGAGCGCGGACGACATGCAGGTGAGCACGCTGATGCCGTACATCATCGACGCCATCGGGTTCTTGGCGATGTTCTCCGCGAGCGTGTCGCGAGCCTTGATGTCCACCAGCAGCCACACCCCGTCCGGCTTGATGGCGCGGCGGATGGCCTTCATCATCTCCGTCGGGTGTGTCATGTCGTGGATGCAGTCGAAGGTGCTGATGAAGTCCAGCGACTCGTCGTCCGGCAGCGGTGAGGTGCGCGGGTCGTGGAACTCTGCGTTGTGCAGCCCGCTGTCCTCCAGCTTGGCCGAGGCGCGCGCCAGCGCGTACTGCGAGATGTCGTAGCCGCGGAAGCGGGACAACGGGAAGGCGCCCGCCATCAGCAGCACCAGGCTGCCCGCGCCACAGCCGATGTCGGCCGCGTCAGCGCCAGCTTCCAGGCGCTGCACGACCCCGTCCAACGCGGGCAGCACGACGGGCAACAGATTGGCGTTGCTCCACGGTTCGAAAGCGCGCTCGATGCCGACGGCCCCCTGCGGGCCATGGCTGTCGTAGTCGTGGCCGATTCCCGTGCGGAAGCTGTCGCGCACGTGCTCGAGCGCGTTCATCGTCTGCGGCAGCCGGTGGAACATGCCCATTCCGTACGCCGGGTGATCCGGCGTGGCGAGTACCGCAACTGCCTCCGGCGTGAGGCCGAAGCGACCTTCCTCGTCGACCGTGATCAAGCGCGCCGCCGCCTGGTTGTGCGCCCACTCGCGCACCCACCGCTCCTGCAGGCCAGTGCGTTCAGCGAGCTCCGTGGTGGTGATCGAAGCGCCCGCCTCGGCCAGCGCGGTGTACAGACCGAGTTGGTCGCCCAGATGGATCATGCCGGCGGTGACTGCACCCTCCAGCTTGGTGAAGACGCCGAACGAGTACAGCTTCAGGACATCGGGATCGATCGCCATGTCAGTGACTCACTGCGGGTCGACGAAGTTGGGGGGCCGGTTCTCGAACGAGGCCATCACCGACTCGACTTGGTTCGGACGGCCGACCAGGCTGCGGATGATGCGCCGTTCGTGGGCGAACTGCTCGCCGGCGCCGGCGTTGAACAAATGGTTGAGCAGCTCCTTGGCGCCGCGCACCGCATCGGGGCTGAGGTTGGCGATCTCCTTCGCCAGCGCCATCGCGTCGGTGTACGGGTCGTCGGAAAGGCGCGTCGCCAGGCCGAGGCGGTGCCCCTCCCTGCCGTCGAAGATGCGGGCCGTGAAGACCAGTTCCTTGGCCACGTCGGCTCCGACGAGTTTGGCGAGGAACAGGGTGCCGGTCATGTCCGGGACGAGGCCCCAGTAGACCTCGCGAACACTGAGCTTGGTGTCGGGGTGGACGATGCGGATGTCTGCCCCGAGCGCGATCTGGATGCCGCCGCCGAGCGCGTGCCCATGGACCGCGGCGATCACCGGGACCGGGACCTCCTGCCACACCCACGACACCTGCTGGCCGAGGTGAGTGAGGCCCGAGGATTGCAGCGCGCCAGGGTTGCCGTCGGAGCGCTCGTCGCCGCCACCGGCCAACTGGGTCATCACGCTCATGTCCAGGCCTGCACAGAACGACTTGCCCTCGCCGGACAGCACGGCAACGCGTACGCCGGGGGCCGTCTTGAGGTGCTCGCCCGCCTCGGCCAACGCTTGGAACATGTCGCCGTCGAGCGCGTTGCGCTTGTCGGCGCGGATCATGCGTACATCGGCGATTCCGTCGATGACGGTGATGCGGACGCGGTCGCGGAACTCGGTGGTGGTCATGCGCCTGAGTCTGTCAGGCCGCCACCGGGCCCGTCGTGGTGGAGTCCGCGTACAGGGCACCTCAACCGAAGTCGACGATGGCACTTTCGACGTCACGCATTGCGACAATGCCGATGATCCCGGCGAACGCCAGCGTCAACGCTTGGAGCGCGGACCAGGTGAGCAAGGAATGCAGCAGTCCGAACGCATCCGACGCATCGGTCGAGTCCCTCAACATCACCAACTGAATGGTCGTGACAACTTCGAGAACCGACATCACGGCGAAGGAACCTTGCCACCACACCAATGAGCGCGGCCCCCGCGGGTCGCCTGCCGAGGCCGCTCGGCGTAGCTGCCGCCACGGCAGCGCGAGGTTGCCGACGGGCACCAGCCATCCGAGGGCTGCGATCCAGGGATTCAGAGTGCGTCCCAAGCCTCTTCTGAGGGCATGTCGAACGGTCACGAACGACCATGACACGACAGCAGCCACGGCACACCACCACACATAGGTCGCGATCTCGGCAAATGGAGTCATCCGCTGTACCGCATTCTGCAGATCGCCGATCGTCGCGTCACCACGGTCTGCGGCCCTCGCCAAGGTCTCGATGTCGAAGGCCATGACCGCAACGACCGCGCGGGCGACCGTGTGCGCCCCGAAGGCCGTGGCCGCTCCGACGCGACGCCGGGACCACCTATTGCGGGCGGGCGCGTCGATCTGTTGGCCGTACAGCACCTAGCCGGGGGGTAGAAACATTGGGGTCTGCGCCGCTGCGGGTCCCCAGATATCGGCGTCCCCCGAGTCCATCGGCGCTGCGGGTCGTTCGTCCGGTACCCCGCCGAAGAAGAACGCAGCGTCGTCCACGCCATCGCCCTCCGGAGAGCCGTCCGAGTTCTCGACGTCAGTCATCGGTGGCCTCCCGGTTCCAAGGGCTACAGATCAGCCTTCGGCAGCCGCGGCATCGACTTGTGGCATCGCCTTGGACGCGGCCAACGTGCCCAGCGCAAGCAGGGCCGCGACGAGGAAGAAGTAGATGCCTTGGCGATGCATCTCGTCGATCGCATCCTGCCGAGAAAGCCCGCCTTCGACCTTGCCCATACCGCTTGCGACTCGGTTGAGGACGAACTGCAACGCGAACGCGGCCTGCCACATGTGGAGCGACCGCGGCGTCGCCCCGCGAGTAGCAGCGGGGGCGCGCCCGGCACCAGCCGTGCAGGCTCGGCGGAGGTGGATCCACGGAACGATCAGGTTCGCGACCGGGATGAACCAACCGCCTGCCACCCAACTCGGCGACACATCCGAGTACGGGTGGCGTCGCTTGGCATTCGAGACAGTGCGATGCGCCCAAATGGCCAGGAGGACCGCCGCTCCGACCTGCAGCCCGATCAGCGCCCATGCGAAGGTGCTCACCATGTTGTCGGCATCGCTGAGTTCCTGAACGGTGACATCGCCGGACGTGAAGAAGTCGTCCAGCAGCGTGCCGCGCCGATACGCGAGCACCGCGAGCGCGACACAGAACAACGTGACAGCTGAGAACGCGATCAAGGTCGCCCGGCGCAGACCGTGAGGCTGTGGCAACGAGCCGCTCTCGGCGCCGTACATCACATAGCCGGGTGGCGGAGTGCTTACAGACGGCGGAGGCGGCGGCAGTGGAGAATCGGTCATTCGGGCTCTCTCAGGGCGTGGATGGAGTGGTGGAGTCCGCGTACAGGGCACCGGACGTCGCCATGTCGGTGTGGTACATGGCAATGACGGCCGGCCAGCCCCACCCGATGCTGGCGACTCCGGCGATGACCGTCTGCACCAACACGACTGAACCGGCGACTCCGTCGCCGATGAGGTCCGTGGCGCGAGCGATGGCCACCAGCAGGTAGATCAGACCCGACCCGTACACGGCAATGAAGGTGACGTGCCACGCGTTCACACCCCGACCAGTGAAACCGTCCTCGCACTGGCTGGCCCGGCGGATGTACCTGAATGGCAGCATCAGCCCGGCGACCCAGAAGGCGAAGATCATCAGGAGGGCGACCATGAAGACCACGACGTTGAACAAGCCTGTGGCGATGTATCCCTTCGCGACACCCGCGGCGCACGCCGGCGTCGTCCAGGCCAGGCAGGCGAAGAACGGGCGATGCCGTCCGACCGGATAGCGAATCGAGGCGCGACGTACGGTGAGGTACGTCCACAACAGCAGAGTTGCGATGGTGGCGATCACCGAGACGGTCATCGCCCGCGTCCAAAGATCCTTCAGCTTCTCGATTCGCTGGACTTCCAGGAAGGCGTCCATCACCGAGCCGTGTTGCGCCCTCACCATCTGCTCACGAACCGCCACCAGCATCCCGAGGACGGTCAGCGCTGACTGCACCCCGATTGCGCCGCCTGCCAACCAGCGCCAGATCGGCCAGGCACGACGCGGCGCGGGTCGCAGAGAGTGGCTCGTGATACCCGCGAACTGGGCGAAGCCGCCGGCCGGGATGAACGACGATGGCAGCACGGTGACCGAGGCGGGCTGGCTTCCGGGCGGTGACGCCGGGCGTTCGTTCGCCGCCAACTGGGGAAGTCCGCCGCCGCCAGGATGCACGTCGTCATCCTGCCACGTCGCAGGTGCAGCCGCTGGCGCTACTCCACCAATCGCAGCCCGCTGGGCACGATCGAGGGTGCTGCCTGCGGTAGGTCGACCACGAACTCGGTGCGGTGCGCCGGGAAGATGTGCTCGCTCATCAGCACCGGCTCGCCCG
>CAZREK010000222.1:0-4494 GCA_964598965.1 uncultured Bifidobacterium sp.
GGCTTCTACCAGTCGGGCGGTGCTGCCGGCCGCCGTGGCGACTTCCTCACGTCGGCCGAGGTGGGGCCGCTGTTCGGTGCTGTGCTGGCCAACTGGATCGACCACGAGTTCCGCCGCTTGGGTGAACCCGGCGACTTCACCATCGTGGAGTGCGGGGCAGGCCCCGGCACGTTGGCCCGCAGCGTCCTGCTGGCAGCGCCGCACTGGGCCGGCCGGTACGTGGCGGTGGAGGTGTCGGCCGCGCAGCGCGAGCGCCATCCGCAGGGTGTGCAGTCGCAGGCCATCATGCCGGAGGGTCCCGTCACCGGCGTGATCATCGCCAACGAACTGCTCGACAACCTGCCGTTCCGCCTGGCCGTGTACGACGGGGCGTGGCGCGAGGCACTGGTGACGGTGGGGCGCGACGGTCGGGCAGCAGAGGTGTTGGCACCGGCGCCGGAGTGGTCGTGGTTGCCCGCTGGTGCCACGCACGCGACGCGTGTGCCCGTGCAAGAGGCGGCCGCCGCCTGGGTGAGCGCCGCCCGCACGTCGTTGGCCGCCGGATCGCTGCTGGTGCTGGACTACTGCGTGCCCACCACCGCTGCGCTGGCGGCCCGGCCGTGGCGCGACTGGCTGCGCACGTACCGCGGCCATGAACGCGGCGCCCACTACCTGCGCGACGTCGGCGAGCAGGACGTCACCACCGACGTGTGCCTGGACCAGCTGCCAGAGCCGACCGCAGTGCGCAGTCAGGCGCAGTTCCTGCAGCGCTGGGGCATCGCCGAGCTGGTGGAGGAAGGCCGAGTGGCCTGGGAAGCCGCCGCCGGCCGCCCCGACCTGGCCGCGCTGCGTATGCGCAGCCGAGTGCGTGAGGCGGAGAGCCTGCTGGCCCCCGAAGGGCTGGGTTCGTTCCTGGCGTTGGAGTGGACCGCGTGACCGGCGCGGTCGGATCAGCCACGACGTAGCCCCTCGGCTATTGTCCGCCCGGGGTGTGACATGGCTGAAGAACACGACACGATCGACGCGTTGCTCGACGAGCAGCGCACCTTTCCTCCGTCAGCGGAGTTCAAGCGCGACGCGCTGGTGGTGGACACGTCGCTGTACGACGAGGCGGCGCAGGACTACCAGGGCTTCTGGGCGCGACAGGCGGCCGAGCTGCTGGACTGGCACACGCCATGGCAGAACATCTGCCAGTGGGACCTGCCGTACGCGAAGTGGTTCGAGGGCGGCAAGCTGAACGTCAGCCACAACTGCCTCGACCGTCATGTGCTGGCAGGCCGTGGCGACAAGGTGGCCTTCCACTGGGAGGGCGAGCCCGGCGACACACGCACCGTCACCTACGCCGACCTGCTGGCCGAGGTGCAGAAGTTCGCCAACGTGCTGAAGGGTCTGGGCGTCACCAAGGGCGACCGAGTCAACATCTACCTGCCGATGATTCCGGAGGCCGCGGTCGCGATGTTGGCCTGCGCTCGCATCGGCGCGGCCCACAGCGTCGTGTTCGGCGGGTTCAGCGCGCAGAGCCTCACCGACCGCATCAACGACGCGTCGGCAAAGGTCCTGATCACCGCTGACGGCGGCTATCGCCGCGGCGAAGTGTTCCCGCTGAAGGGTTTCGCCGACGAGGCCCTGCAGGGCACCCCCAGCATCGAGCACGTGGTCGTCGTACGTCGGGGTGGCAACGAGGTCACCATGGTCGACGGCCGCGACCATTGGTACCACGACTTGATGGCCACAGCCGCCGCCGAGTGCCCGGCCGAGCCGATGGACGCCGAGCAGCTGCTGTTCCTGCTGTACACCAGCGGCACCACCGGCAAGCCCAAGGGCATCATGCACACCAGCGGTGGCTACCTCACGCATGTGGCGTTCACCCACAAGTACGTGTTCGACCTGCACGCGGACACGGACGTGTACTGGTGCACCGCCGACGTCGGCTGGATCACCGGCCACAGCTACATCGTGTACGGGCCGTTGGCCAACGGCGCCACGCAGGTGATGTACGAGGGCGTGCCCAACTACCCAGGCAACGATCGGCTGTGGGAGATCGTCGCCAAGTACAAGGTCACCAAGTTCTACACGGCGCCCACCGCCATCCGTACCTTCATGAAGTGGGGTCCACAGGAGCCGGCGAAGCACGACCTGTCGTCACTGCAGCTGCTGGGGTCGGTGGGCGAGCCGATCAACCCCGAGGCCTGGATGTGGTACCACGAGCACATCGGTGGCGGACGCTGCCCGATCGTGGACACTTGGTGGCAGACCGAGACCGGCGGCATCATGATCAGCCCGCTGCCTGGCTGCACCACCACCAAGCCGGGTTCGGCCACGTTCCCGCTGCCGGGCGTCGGAGCGGAGGTCGTCGACGACCATGCGGCGCGCGTCACCCACGGTGGTGGCTACCTGACGCTCACGCAGCCATGGCCGGGCATGCTGCGCGGCATCTGGGGCGACCCGGATCGCTACCAGGACACGTACTGGAGCCGGTTCCAGGGCCGGTACTTCGCGGGTGACGGCTGCAAGCTGGACGACGACGGCTATCTGTGGTTGCTCGGTCGCGTCGACGATGTGATGAACGTCAGCGGCCACCGCATCAGCACTGCAGAGGTCGAGAGCGCGCTCGTCAGCCATCCTTCGGTGGCCGAAGCCGCAGTGGTCGGCGCCAACGACGCGACCACCGGCCAGGCGATCATCGCCTACGTGACCCTCCGCGGCGGCCTCGACGCCGCCGTGGAAGTGCTCCGCGACCACGTCGCCAAGGAGATCGGGGCGATCGCCAAGCCGAAGACGATCTACTTCACCCCGGACCTGCCCAAGACCCGCAGCGGCAAGATCATGCGCCGCCTGCTGCGCGACGTGGCAGAGGGTCGCAACCTCGGCGACACCACGACGCTGGCCGACGCGAGCGTCGTCAACGAGCTGCAGCGGCGTGCTGCGGAGGCCCCTGCCGAGGACTGATCTCCGCTGCGGAGACTTGCTCAAGGGACCGTCAATGTCGGCCGATAACAGGGCGTGCCCAGCGAGGATTCCGACGCCCCGAACTCGGGAAACCAGCGCTTCTCGCTCGACGATTTCCGTCTGCGGCTCGATTCGCCGATGTTCCACCGCGACCCGGGTTCGACCGAGCCGGTGAAGCGCGAGCTGCCCTGGGAACGCTCGGCCGACGAGCGCGCCACGACGGTACCGGCCCTGGCCACCATCCCCCGCCTGCCCACCTTCGCCGACCTGATCCGCGAGCCGGCGGCCGCTCAGCCGAGCGTCATGGCGCAGTCGGTCGCTCCCGCCGAGACAGATGCTCCTGACGCTCCCTCGGCGTCTCGTGGCGATCTCGCAGACGTCGAGGCCATCGCCGTCAACCTCGTGCGGGCCGCGCCCGAGCCCAGCGTGCCGTACACCGCCGACGAGGTGCTGGCCGAGTTGGCGATCAAGGTGTCCAGCACGCCACCCCACGGCATCGCCATGGTGCAACCGGTCGCGCCGTCGGGCAGCACTGCCGAGCCCGCAGTGCGCACCATGCCCGATCTCACACCCCTCTCCGAACTGACGCCCTACGCCGAGATCCTCCAGGCGGCCGAGCGTGCTGCCACGCCCGCACCGGTCGCGCCGGCTCCCGCACAGGCCTCGGCAGCGGCGGTTCAGGCCGAACTCGATCGGCTCGCCTACGTCCCGGAGGCAGCAGAGCCAGTCGCTCCGGTCGTGGTGCCGGCGATCGTCGTCGCCGAACCCGCCGCCGGGGCGATGCCGATGGTCTCGACGCCGGCGATGCCGGTGGCCTCCGTGGCCGCGGCTCAACCCGGCGTGGCCGTGCCGACCCTCAGCGACCACGAGATGTACATGCCGCGCGCGATTCCCCAGAACAACGTGCGCAAGAACTACTCGGACTTCGCTTCTGCGCTGCACACGCCACGGCGCCGCAAGCGCCATCCGGTGCGCCGCTTCTTCGCCACCATCGTGATGCTCTCGATGCTGGGCGGTGGCTTGTTCGCCGCCAAGTACTACTACTTCGACCAGCGGTGGGACGCTGACGTCAAGCCGCTGGCCGCCGATGTCGAGCAGGCCCGTGGCTTGGAGTTCGACCATGCGGTCGACGTGCAGAACCTGGACGGCTCGGAGTATGCAGCTCGCCTGGTGAAGAGCTCGCTCGGCATTTCCGACGACGACGTGGCCACCATCGGTGGCGGGTGGAGGGCGCTGGGCCTTCTCAGCGGCGACTTCGACCCGGCAAACGTCGGTCTGGCCGCTCTGGGCGATGCTCCCGCCTTCTACGACCCGGGCGCCGAAACGATCTACGTGCTGAGGGACCTGCCCAAGGAATTGCACGACTTCGCCATGCACCGGGCCTTGACGCTTGCTCTGCTGGACCAGGAGTTCGGCTGGTGGGGCAAGGCGCAGCACTCCTCGCCCGCCGTGGCTCGCGGCATGCGCGCGATCTACGACGCCGACGCGTTGTCCGTGGCAACGGGGCTGCTCAACGACCAGGAGCGGGCCTCGATCATCAACCAGCAGTCCAGCCTGCATACCGCC
>CAZREK010000223.1:0-4474 GCA_964598965.1 uncultured Bifidobacterium sp.
CGTCGTGCTGTTGCTGGACAACGGCCGCGTGATGGCGGGCACGGTCGATGGAGTACCGCGCGTCGAACACGCGATGGACGCCGTCTTCGCGATGGCGCATGCGGCCACGCAATTGGGCGACCGCGTGGGCATGCTGGCGTTCGATCGTCAGGTCCGCAGCATCCTGGTGCCGTCCAACGCGAAGTCGCAGGTGGGCCGCGCCGGCGAGGCGATGTTCGCCCTCGACCCCGACCTTGCCGAGAGCGCGTATCAGGAGGCGTTCCACCAGACCGTCGCGCGCTTCCGGCGGCGTTCGTTGATCGTGGTGTTCACCGACCTCGTGTCGGCAGCGGTGGAGCAAGCGTTGCTGCCGGCGCTGCCGATCCTCACCCGTCGACACCTGGTGATGGTCGCCGCGGTGCAGGACCCGTCGGTCAGCCGCTGGGCTCACGACGGACCGCACGAATGGGTGGGGGAGGCGTTCCGCTCTGCCGCTGCCGCCAACCAGTTGCACCACCGGCGCGCTGCCAGCGCACGTTTGCGGGCCGCTGGTGCGATCGTCGTCAATGCCGAGCCGGGGCGGCTCGGTGTCGACACGGTGGAGGCCTACCTGGAGGTCAAGGCGTCGGGTCGGCTCTGATCGGGTGCGGCCTGCCGGGCCCGCTGCGGCCTGCCTGACCAACGGCGGCGGACTACAGCGGCGCGTCGACCGCGTAGTCGGCGCGACCCGCAGGCTTGGCCTTCACCACGAACATGATCGTGGCGCCCCAGAACAGCAGGAACACGAACACCCCGATGCCGATGCGTACGGAGGTGGGCCACGGCTTACCGGTGACGAAGCCCTCTACCAGTGCAGCAAGGAGGAACGCGGCCACCAGGCCGACGAGCACCGAACCCGTCCGACGGGCCTCCTCCGTGAGGGCGTGCAACCGCGGCCGGTCGCCCGGCGCGATCAATGACCATCCGATGCGCAGCCCGGCCGCGCCTGCCACGACGACGGCGGACAGTTCGAGCATGCCGTGGGGGAGGATCAACCCCCAGAACTTGTCGGCTTGCCCCACGTGGGTGAACAGACCACCGGCGACGCCGCCGTTGGCTCCGTTCCACACCAGCAGCGCGGCGGTGATGACGCACAGCAGAATGCCGGCGGCGAAAGCGAGGAAACCGACGCGCACGTTGTTGAGGAACACCTGGGTGGCGAAGTCCTGCGACGGCTGGTTGGAGTAGTAGTCCTCGAAGTCCTGGTTGATGTACTGGTCGGTGGCGGCGTCGGGAGCGATCACATCGAAGGCCTGTGGCGAGATCGACAACCAGACCTGCATCGCCGCCCATGGCACGAAGGTCAACAGTGCTGCGACCGCGATGTAGCGCCGCAATGCATAGATCGCCGCCGGGTAGGTGACGGTGACGAAGTGCAAGATGCCGCGTCGCACCTCCGGGTCGCGTTGCCCGTACAGCACGCCGTGTGCGTCGCCCACCAGCAGCGTGAGGCGATTGACCAGCGAGGTGTCGGCCGCGTACTGCACGCGGGCAAGCGCCAGGTGCGCGCCGACGTGCTGGTACAGGTTCACCAGTTCGTCCAGTTCGTCGGGCGAGACGCGGGTGATCGAGCGCGCTTGTTGGGTCAATTGCTGCAGCCGCCACCACGCACCTTGATGTGCCGCCACGAACGCGTCGAGATCCACCGCGGCGTAGGGTACTGGACCGATGGAGGGCGTGAAGGACGGCATCGTCACCCCCGAGGCGGTGGTCCTCGAACTGGAAACAGCAGGTGTTGCATCGCGGGCGCTGGCCGGGCTGCTCGACCTCGCCATCCAAATCGGCCTGATGATGGTGCTGATGATCGTGGCCAACCTGTCCGGCCTGGTCGATTCATCGGCGAACACTGCCCTCGCGATCGTCATCGCCATCACGTTGATGGGCTACCCGGTGCTGCTCGAGTCGTTGTGGCGTGGGCAGACGATCGGCAAACGCACGCTCGGCCTGCGGGCGATCACCGTCGAGGGTGCGCCGGTGCGGTTGCGGCACGTGATGCTGCGGATGATGGGTGGTCTCGTCGACCGCTTCCTGCCGCCGGTGGGCGTCACCGGGGTGTTGTTCGTGTTGGGCACTTCGCGCCACCAGCGCGTGGGCGACCTGCTCGCGGGCACGATCGTGATTCGCGACCCGTCGCGCACCAACCTGCCTGCGGCCGTGTGGTTCCCGGTGCCGCCGGGGATGGAGCAGTACGCGGCCACCATCGACCCGACGGCGATGACTGATGCGCACTACACCGTGATCCGCTCGTTCCTGATGCACAACCGCGAACTCACGCCCGACGCGCGTTATGCGCTGGCGGGCGACCTGGCGCAGCGGATCGCCACTGTGCTGCACCACGACCCGGGCCGTGTGCACCCCGAGTCGTACTTGCTGTGCGTGATCAGCCGCTATCAGCGAGCCAACTTCGGGCGCCACTGACACGGCCGCAGGACGGCCGTAGCCTGTCCGCATGACCGGCCTCACCTATCTCGACCACGCGGCGACCACGCCGATGTGGCGCGAGGCGATCGAGGCGATGCTGCCGCATCTGGACGAGTCGTTCGCCAACCCCTCGGGTTCGCACCGCTTCGCCCGCGAGGCGCGGCGGGTGGTCGACGAGGCCCGCGACACCATGGCCGAGTTGCTCGGGTGTGCGCCGGGCGAGGTGGTGTTCACCAGCGGCGGCACGGAGGCCGACAACACGGCCATCTTCGGCACGCTGGCGGTTCGCGAAGGCGCGGTCGCAGTGTGCCCGGCCGCGGAGCATCACGCGGTGCTGGAGTGTGTGCATCTCAGCGGCGGCACGGTGGTGCCCACCACCGCCACCGGCGCGGTCGACCTCGATGCGCTCTCGTCGGTGCTGGCAGCGCACGACGGTCGCCCCACCGTCGTCAGCGTGATGGCGGTCAACAATGAGGTCGGCACGATCAACGATCTCGCCGCGGTGGCGAAGGTCGCCCGTGCTCGCGGTGCCGTGTTGCACACCGATGCGGTGCAGGCCGCTTGTTGGCAGGACTTGAGGGCGATCACGGCGCACGTCGACTTCCTGTCGCTGTCCGCGCACAAGTTCGGTGGGCCCAAGGGTGTGGGCGTGCTGTTCGCCCGCCAGGGTGTGCCGTTCCGCCCGCTGCTGGTGGGCGGCGGGCAGGAGCGCGAGCGGCGCAGCGGCACGCACAACGTCGCCGGCATCGTGGCGATGACGGAAGCTCTCCGGCTCACCGACCGCGACCGGGTCGCCGAGGTGCAACGGATCGGTGGCTTGCGCGACGCGTTGGTGGACGGCCTGCTGACGGCGCTGCCCGGCGTGCACGAAACCGTGGCCCGCCCGCACAAGGTGGCCGGCTCGGCGCACGTGTGCATCGAGGGCATCGAAAACGAGGCGCTGCTGTTCCTGCTGGACGAGGCAGGTGTGTGCGCCAGCGCCGCATCGGCGTGCGCTGCGGGCGCGATGGAGCCGTCGCACGTGCTCGCGGCGATGGGTGTGCCGCGCGAAGTGGCCGCCGGCGCGCTGCGGCTGACGCTGGGCCGCACCACGACAGCGGCTGACGTGCAGCGCGGGCTGGACGTCATCGTCGACGTCGTCGGACGGCTGAGGCGCGGCCGATGAAGGTGCTCGTCGCGCTCAGTGGCGGGGTGGATTCCTCCGTCGCGGCAGCGGAGCTGCTGGCCGCGGGGCACGACGTCGTGGGGATCACCATGCGCCTGTGGGGTGGCGAGAGCGACACCGGGTGTTGCTCGATCGCCGACGTGGACGACGCGCGCCGCGTCGCGCAGCAGTTGGGCATCGATCACCTGGTGTTCAACTTCACCGACGACTTCGATCAGCACGTGGTGCAGCCGTACGTCGACGCGCACCGCGTGGGCCTCACCCCCAACCCGTGCATCGAGTGCAACCGCCACCTCAAGTTCCATCGCCTTGCCGAGCGTGCGGATCTGCTGGGGTTCGACGCGGTCGCGACGGGGCACCACGCGACGATCGTGCAGCGCGATGGGCTCTACTTCGTCGGCCGCGGTCACGACCCCGCCAAGGATCAGAGCTACGTCGTGCACATGCTGACCCAGCGCGACCTGGCGCGCACGATGTTCCCGATCGGAACGATGACCAAGGCGCAGGTGCGGGATCGTGCCGCAGCGTTGGGGCTGCGGACGGCGGCCAAGCCGGACAGCCAGGACGTGTGCTTCATCACGCATGCCGGCGGTCGTGGCGAGTTCCTCGGCAAGCGGCTGGCCTTCCATTCAGGTCGTGTGCTCGACACCGCGGGCGAGCAGGTGGGGGAGGTCGAGTCGGTGGAGATGGTGACGCTTGGTCAGCGGCGCGGCCTGCACCTGCCCGGCGGTGGCCCGAAGCAGTACGTGGTCGACATCGACCACGCGGCGCGGACGGTGGTGGTGGGCGACGAGACGCTGCTGCAGGTGCCCACCACGGGGGTTCGTGACGTCACCTGGGTGCACGACGATGCGGCGGTGGCGGCGGTGG
>CAZREK010000224.1:0-4456 GCA_964598965.1 uncultured Bifidobacterium sp.
TCTTCCTGCTCGATCACCTTCAGCACCATCTCCGGGTCGTCCCAGGGCACTTTCGGGAACGGCAGCAGCAGCGGCTCGAACCCGCGCTGGCGCCCGTCGTGGCTGGCCGCGGCCATGGTGCCCGTGGTCATGCCGTGATAGCTGGGGTGGCGGCCGATGATCTTCCATCGATCGGTGCGACCTTTGCCCACCTGATAGGCGCGGGCCAGCCGCAGCGCGGAGTCCGTGCTTTCGCTGCCGCCACTGGTGAAGAACACGTGGTGGAAGCCTTCGGGTAGCCAGTGGTTGACCAGCTCGTCGCGCAGTGCCAGGCGAGCGGGCGTGGGCCACAGCGGCACGACGTAGCCCTGCGGCTGCACCGCGGCGATGGCATCGGCGACCTCCTGGCGGCCCCAGCCGATGTTGCCGACGATCGCCCCAGCGGCACCGTCCAGGATTCGTGTGCCGTCGGCGGTGATCAGGTGGCAACCCTGCGCACCCACGATCGTGGGCCAGTTGTGGCTGCCGGGCACGAAGGCGTAGCGCGCGGAGTCGGAGGTGTCAGCCATCGGCCAAGTATCGCGCCCCCGGTTCGGTGAGCCAGCCGTCGGAGAGGTGGTGGCGGAACACGACCGACAGCCGTGGCGCGTCGATGGCCACCTTGGGAACGCAATGCTCCCAGTCGTGTTGGCAGGCGCCACCCATCACCAACAGGTCGCCCTGGCCCAGCCACCACACTCGCGACCTGCGCTGTTGGTGTTCGCCGACCTGCTTGGGGCGCAGGTGGAACGGGCGCGGGCTGCCGGTGGACAGGACGGCGACCACGGGGTCTTCGCGTTCGTAGCGCTCGCTGTCGGCGTGCCACGCGACCGAGTCGCGCCCGTCGCGGTACAGGTTGCAGCCGATGGAGTCGAACGGCAGCGAGTAACGGTCGGTGAGCGCCTGACGTGCTTCGGCCAAGACGGGCAATGCCTCCGCACCGTCGGCGGTGCTCCACCAGTGGGTGAGCCGCGGTTCGCGCACCCGCTTGCCCCACATGGTGACTTCGCGCTGCCGCCACGGCAGGCGCGCCACCAACTCCGCGAAGACGAGATCGGCACCCGACAACCAGCCGGGGACGATGTCGACCCAGGACGTGTCGTCCAGCCAAGTACGTTGCGCGGTGGCAAAGGCGACATCGACCGACGGGTCGGCGAAGGCGAACAGGCATTGCTGCCAGATGAGGTCGACGTCCTCGGTGGCGAGGGGAACATCTGTTCGTGTCATGGCGTCATCCTGGCGCGGCGAACACCCGTTCGCAACCCCTTCCTCTGGCGCAGCGTAGAGTCGCACCATGGTTCCACCCGTCGTCATCGAGTCGCCGGACGACCCGCGGGTGGCGGACTACGTCGGCCTGAAAGGCCGCGATTCGGCGGCGCTGCCGTTCTTCAACGCCGAGAGCGAGCTGGTGGTGCGGCGCCTCACTGGCTCGCCGTTCGCCGTTCGCTCGTACCTGTTCTCCCCCGAGCGCCACGCACGCCTGGCCGACGCGGTCGCCGATTCCGTCGCACCCGTGTACCTCGCGGACCGCGATGTCATGAGTGCGATCGCCGGCTACGACGTTCATCGGGGCGTGCTCGCGTCGGTCACTCGCGTGATCCTGCCCGCGTTGGCCGACGTGCTGGGAACCGCCCGCCGGTTGTTGCTGCTGGAGGGTTCCAACGACACCGAGAACATCGGCTCGGCCGCTCGCTCCGCCCGTGGTCTGGGCTTCGACGCTCTCGTCATCGACCCGACGTGCGCCGACCCGTTCTCGCGCCGTGCCGTGCGCGTGTCGATGGGCGAGATCCTGTTCCTGCCGGTCGTGCAGTGCGTCGACTGGCCCGGCGCCCTGCGGCAGATCGCTGCGGCCGGCTTCGAAGTGTGGGCGCTGACCCCGGATGCCGCCTCCACCGACCTCCGTTCGCTGGAGGTGCCACAGAAGGTGGCGATCCTCGGCGGTGCCGAGGGCCCCGGCCTCACCGCAACCACGCTCGCCACGGCCACCCGCCGAGTGCGCATCCCCATGCACCATGGGGTGGACTCGCTGAATCTCGGGCACGCTCTCGCCATCGCGATGGCGCACGTCAGCCCCTGAACGCGCCGAGGTGAATTGGGCGGCAACTCTGCGACACCCGTTGCGTACTGTCAGATGTGACTTCTCCCACCCGCCAACCGGCAGCCTGCACCCTGCGTCCAGGCCGCCCTCTGACGTGCCAGGAGGACGCACATGGCCTATACACGGAGCTACCAGATGCCGCTCGACCTAATCGCTGTAGCCGGGGAAGGCTTCACGTCGGGTGGTGAACTCGGCTCGCCAGGCGGCCCTAGAGTTGCGCCCATGTCATTTACCAGCGTGGAGGTTTGTGCAGGTGCCGGTGGTCAAGCGCTAGGTCTGCACATGGCCGGGTTTGATCACCTCGCGCTTGTAGAGATGGACCGCCACGCCTGCGAGACACTGCGACTCAACGGCGACCGGATGGGCTGGGCTGGGCGTGTGCACGAGGCCGATTTGAACCAGTGGGTGCCCGACATCGCACCTGGGACCGTCACCCTCGTGGCAGGTGGCGTTCCCTGCCCACCGTTCAGCGTGGCCGGGAAGCAACTCGGGCCCGACGACGAGCGTGACCTGTTCCCTGCACTACTCGACCTGGTGCGTCATCTGCAGCCGAGGGCAGTGCAGGTCGAAAATGTGAAGGGCCTGCTGAGCAGCAAGTTCGCGGCATACCGAGCAAGCGTCGAGGCGGAGCTTCTGAGCATGGGCTACGCCGCTCAGTGGAAGCTGCTGAACGCGTGCGACTACGGGGTGCCTCAGCTACGACCTCGCACGATCCTGGTGGCCCTTCGCCCCGAAGACATGCAGCACTTCAAGTGGCCAACACCCAACCCGGCTCCAGCCCCGACGGTCGGTGAGGCGCTGCTTGACACCATGTCCTCGGGTGGCTGGGAGGATGCGATCGCCTGGGCGCAACGTGCGAATTCGATCGCGCCGACGCTGGTTGGTGGCTCGAAGAAGCATGGTGGTCCGGACCTCGGACCAACACGCGCACGTAGTGCCTGGGCAGATCTCGGTGTCAACGGTCTAGGCCTTGGAAACGACGTCCCCGGCCCGGGGTTCGTCGGACACCCCAAGCTGACGGTCAGGCAGGCTGCCATCCTTCAGGGATTCCCGGAGTGGTGGCTCTTCGCTGGCGGAAAGACCGCCTCCTACCGACAGGTAGGTAATGCGTTTCCGCCTCCGGTCGCTCACGCCGTTGGATCAGCGATCGCTCAGGCATTGATGGCCAACCGTTCTGCGCGGTCAAGGCAACGCTCTAGCGCCGCCTGAGATACGCCGCCCCCTTCCGGGGTGCGAAGATGACCAAGTGCCGCCTCGCGTCCCCGCCACCGCAAGCCTGGCCGCCGTTCGGGCATATCTGCGCGACCTTGGTGAAGGCGCAACCTTCACGACACTGCAGATGCGCGAGGCAATCCCTAACGTCAATCAGGTTGACCGGCGCATGCGGGAGCTACGCGCGGCCGACCCAGTCCCATGGGTCATTCATTCATCACAGACACGCAGCGGGTTGCCGACCGACACGTACCTCCTCGAGCGAATCGGCAGCGACACTTTGCCGAAGAAGGTCAGCAGTCGTGTCCGCCGGGAGGTTCTCGAAGCAGCGGGGAACCGGTGTCAGGTTTGCGGGATTGGTGTCGGCGAAGAGTACGCGGAGTACCCGGGAGAACGCGCCCGCCTTCAGCTGGGTCATTGGAGGGCACTGGACCAGGGTGGCAGCGCGACAGAGCGTTCGAACCTCCGGGCCGAGTGTCATCGCTGCAATGGAGGCGTTCGTAACAGAACGGGTGCCCTGGCAGACCGGGCCATTATCGAAGCTCGAGCAAGAGCGTTGCCTCGCAAGGAGCGTGATCGATTGCTGTTGTGGCTTGAGCGTGGTCAGCGTGAACAACGTGAAGACGAGCAACTCTTCTACCAAGCGCAGCAGTTGCCTCCGAGCGAACTCAGCTTGGTCATCGCGTTTCTCAGGTCTTTCGGTGACACGCATCCTTGAGACTTCGGCGTCGTCGCCGGGCGTGCGTTCCCGAATGCAGCTGCAACGGGCCGCCGACACGGCCCCGGAGGTCCAGCTCCGCCGTGAGCTCCACCGGCGGGGACTGCGGTACCGGCTCCATCAGCCGATTGTGCCGGGCACAAGAAGAAGGGTCGACATCGTCTTTCCTTCGGCCAGGGTTGCCGTCGATGTGCGCGGCTGCTTCTGGCACAGCCACCAACATGATGTCGATCGATACGGCCACACGCGGGTGAAGAACACCGAGTACTGGGCGGCGAAGTTGGAGCGCAACCGTCGACGTGACCAGGACACGGAGGCGAGACTCGCTGCAGCCGGTTGGCACGTCATCGTGGTCTGGGAGTGCCAGAGCGCAACTGACGCCGCGGACCTCATCCAGCAAGCAGTCCGAG
>CAZREK010000225.1:0-4418 GCA_964598965.1 uncultured Bifidobacterium sp.
GCATGACCCCGGCACCGCGTTCCAGTACGGCGGCCAGCATCACTTCGTGGCGGGAGCGATTGCCGAGTACGTCAGCGGGGTGCCCTTCGCCCAACTGTTCCATGATCGCATTGCAGTCCCATTGGGCATGGAACACACCGCCTTCATGCAGTCGGGGACACATGGGGAGGTGGAGGATGTCACCAACACCAAGCCGGCCTCCGGTGCCCTGACCACGATGGGCGACTACGCGCGCTTCCTGGAGATGATCGTTCACGGCGGCGTCGCTCCCGACGGCACCCGCATCCTGCAAACGTCCACCGTGGCGGAGATGCAGAAGAACCAGACCCGAGGCACCACGTTCGTTTCTGCGGCGGCGTTCCGTGAACAGCAGAAGACTCCCTACGGATTTGGCGAGTGGCTCGACTGGACCGACGCCAACGGCGACGCGATCGTCCTCTCCAGCGATGGCGCGTTGGGGTTCCGACCGTGGATCGACAAGGCGAACGACCTGTTCGGCATCTACCTGGTCAACGACGCAGGAGGTGGTTACGTCGAAGGCGACCCTCGCGCATCTGCCGACGACGGCGGCAAGGCTCACACCAGCGGCAACTGGGTGTTCGTCGACGTTGCCGAAGGACTGGGTGGCTCGCTGCCCGAGGAGTATCACCCCGACCTCTGACTCCTAGGCTCTGGTCATGCGTGACATTCCTCGCACGATCTACGCCGACGAGCACGAACAGTTCCGGGCCGCCTTCCAGGCCTTCATGGACAAGGAGGTGACCCCCCACCATCTCGAGTGGGAGAAGGCGGGGGTCACGCCGCGGGAGGTGTGGCTCGCCGCGGGGGCCAACGGGTTCTTGGGCCTCACGGTTCCCGAGCAGTACGGCGGGGGCGGCACCGACGACTACCGCTTTGCAGCGGTCATGCAGGAGGTCGTCAGCTACAGCGGTTCGCTCGGCAGTGCGATGGGCTTCACCCTGCACAACGACATCGTCCTGCCGTACTTGCTGGGCCTGTGCAACGACGAACAGAAGGCGCGCTGGCTGCCGCCCGCGTGCACCGGCGAGAAGATTCTCGCGGTGGCGATGACCGAACCCGGCGCCGGCAGCGACCTCGCCGCAATCCGCACCACCGCCGTACGCCACGGCGACACCTACGTGGTCAATGGCGGCAAGACGTTCATCACCAACGGCATCAACGCGGACATCGTGGTGGTGGCGGTGAAGACCGACCCTGCCGCCAAGCACCGGGGCATGAGCCTGCTGGTCGTCGAGCGTGGCATGAAGGGTTTCGAGCGCGGCCGCAACCTGGACAAGCTGGGCATGCACGCGCAGGACACCGCCGAGCTGTTCTTCAGCGACGTGGAAGTGCCCGCCGCCAACCTGTTGGGCGAGGAAGGCAAGGGCTTCTACGCGCTGATGATGAACCTCGCGCAAGAGCGGTTGAACATGGCCGTCGGTGCGCTGGCCGTGTGCCACGCCGCTCTGGACTGGACGCTGGCCTACACGAAGGAACGCAGTGCCTTCGGCCAGCCGGTGGGCCAGTTCCAGCACAACAAGTTCCTTCTCGCCGAGCTCAGCACGCAGGTGCAGGTGGCTCAGGTGTACGTCGATCGTTGCATCGAGCTGCACAACGCGGGTGCGTTGTCCGCAGAACAGGCGTCAGCGGCGAAGTACTACTGCACCGAGTTGCAGAACCGCGTCGTCGACCGCTGCCTGCAACTGCACGGCGGCTACGGGTACATGACCGAGTACCCGATCGCCCGAGCGTGGGCCGACAGTCGCATCCAGACCATCTACGGCGGCACCAGCGAGATCATGCTGGAAGTCGTCGGTCGCGCTGTCACGGGCGGCTGACCGGGCACACTGCACGACGTGTCAGCATCCATCCGCGCTCGCGGCATCTCGCTCGCCCTCGGGGCGCGGCACATTCTCACCGGTGCCGACTTCGCGGTCGACCCCGGCCAGCGTGTCGGCCTGGTCGGGCCGAACGGTGTCGGCAAGTCCACGCTGCTGAAGCTGCTCGCGGGCACGCTGCACCCCGACGCAGGTGCGATCACGCGGACACCGCCGCAGGCAATCGTCGGCTACCTCGCGCAGGAACCGGAGCGCACCGACGAGACCGTGCACGACCATGTCGCTCGCCGCACAGGTGTCGCCGATGCGCAGCGCGAGCTCGATGCGGCAACGGCCGCGCTCGCCGCCGGTGAAGCAGGTGCCGACGATCGCTACAGCGACGCACTGGAGCACTGGTTGGCGATCGGCGCAGCGGACTTCGACTCGCGGATCGGCGACGTGTGGGCGTCGCTCGGGCTGCACGAGCGGCTGCTCGGCGAGCGGATGAGCGTGCTGTCGGGTGGGGAAGCTGCGCGAGTCGGGCTGGCCGTACTGCAACTGGCGCGCTTCGACGTGATCCTGCTCGACGAACCCACCAATGATCTCGACCTGGACGGGCTGGCGCGGCTGGAACAGTTCGTCCTCGGTCTCGACGCAGCATGCGTGATCGTCAGCCACGACCGCACCTTCCTGCAGCGCACGATCACGCACGTGGTGGAGATCGACGAGTTCACCCACGGCACCACGCGCTTCGCCGGCGGCTGGGACGCCTACCTGCACGAGCGCGAAGTGGCGCGGCAGCAAGCGTGGCAGGCGTACGAGGAGTACGAGGCGAAGCGGTCCTCGCTGGCGGGCCGTGCGCAGCGCGAGCGTGAGTGGGCGTCGCAAGGCCTGTCACGGGCGAAGAAGAAGCCGGACGATAACGACAAGAACATTAAGGCGTTCAAGATCAACCAGACCGAGCAGCTGGCCGGCAAGGCGGCGCGCACGGAGAAGTCGATGGAACGGCTGGACGTGGTGGAGGAGCCTCGCGAACCTTGGCAACTGCGCCTTCAGATCGCGACCGCTGAACGCAGCGGCGATGTCGTGGTGCGGTTGGAACAAGCGGTCGTGCAACGCGACACCTTCGTGCTGGGTCCGATCGATGTGGAGATCGCATACGGCGATCGCGTGGTCATCGAGGGGGCGAACGGCAGCGGCAAGTCGACGCTGATCGCGGCGATGCTCGGCGACGTCGCACTCACCTCCGGTCAGCGCCGTATCGGCCCCGGTGTGGTTGTGGGCCGACTGGAGCAGGCGCGCGAACAACTCACGGGGACTGCCACCGTCCTCGACGCGTTCATGACCGCCACCGGCATGACGGTCAGCGATGCGCGCACGCTGCTGGCGAAGTTCGGCATCGCCGCAGCACATGTGGGCCGGCCGGGCGAGTCGCTGTCGCCGGGGGAGCGCACACGCGCGGTGCTGGCGTTGCTGATGGCCAAGGGCTGCAACTGCTTGGTGCTGGACGAGCCGACCAACCACCTCGACGTGCCCGCGATCGAGCAGCTCGAACAGGCGCTCGACACGTTCCCGGGCACGGTGCTGCTGGTCAGCCACGACCGTTCGTTGCTGGCGAACGTGCGTCGCACGCGCACGCTCAGGCTGCAGTCGGGCCGGCTGCTCTGATTCGTGTGGCGGCGAACAGGCCCAGCACTGCCAGCGCGGCGGCGATGGCGAAGTTGGTGCCGATCGCGCCGGTCAGCGACCACGAGGTGCGGTCAGCAGCGGCGACGGTCGCCCCACCGATGCCACCGATGAGCGAGAAGCCGACGCTGTCGGCCAACGTGACCTGACTGCTGACCTCGCCCTCGCGGCCCGGCGCGGCGAAGCTCATCGCCACGACGGTGGTGGGGTTGAACAACAAGCCCATCCCCAACCCGCCGACCGCCCAGCCGATGAAGGTGGCCCACAGCGGCCACGCGTGCCACAGCACCGGAGCAGTCAGCACCGTCCCGGCCACCAACACGGCGAAGCCTTGGCGCACCGCCTTGGCCGGATGCTGATTTGGCCGCTTCGCGCGCACCCACTGGCCGAGCGTCCAGGTGAGCGCGGCGCCGATGATCACGAAACCCTGCACCAGCGGGCGCGCCCCGTGCACGCGATCGGCTGCGAGCGGCACGAACGCATCGACACCGCCGAACGTGCAGGTGGCGAGAATGCGACAGGCGATCACCGCTGCCAACCCGCTGGCGGCGACGTGCACGCCGCGTGGGAACAGTCGGCCGAGCGCTGGGAGCGCGACCGCGGCCCCCACCACGACGGCGGCGACCATCGCCCACCACTCAGCGAACTGCAGTCCGGTGACGACGGCGCCGATGCCCATCGCTGCGCCGAACGCTGCCGGTACCCGCGTGGGCATCCGCTCGCCGGGGATTGGTGGGTACTGCATCATCGGTCGCAGTGCGAGGACGCCAACCGCCAACGCTGCTGGTACCAGCCCGAGGAACACCCATTCCCACCCGAACGAGTCCGTGATCCAACCGGCGACGGCCGGGGCGAACAGGCTGGGCAACACCCAACCTGCGGACAGGTAGGCGAACATCATCGGCTGGCGATCGG
>CAZREK010000226.1:0-4386 GCA_964598965.1 uncultured Bifidobacterium sp.
TCCCGTGGCGAGACGTTCGTGGTCATGGGCCTGTCGGGCAGCGGCAAGAGCACGCTCGTGCGCTGCCTCTCCCGTCTCATCGAGCCCACCAGCGGCGAGGTCTACATCGACGGCGAGGACGTTTTGGGCATGTCGCCGGCAGCGTTGCGCGAGGTGCGGCGCACGAAGATGTCGATGGTGTTCCAGCACTTCGGGCTGTTCCCGCACAAGCGGGTCATCGACAACGTCGCCTACGGGCTGGAGGTACAGAAGCGCCCGAAGCACGAGCGCCGCGAACGGGCGATGGAAGTGCTCACGAAGGTGGGTCTGGCCGACTGGGCGATGCATTACCCGCAGCAACTGTCCGGTGGCATGCAGCAGCGCGTCGGCCTCGCTCGTGCCTTGGCGCTGGACCCGGGCATCCTGCTGTTCGACGAGCCGTTCTCCGCGCTCGATCCGTTGATCCGCCGCGAGATGCAGGACGAGCTGATCCGCCTGCAGGAGGAGGAACAGCGCACGATCGTGTTCATCACTCACGACTTCGCCGAGGCAATTCGCCTGGGCGACCGGGTGGCGATCATGAAGGACGGTGCGTTCGACCAGATCGGCACGCCCGAGGAACTGGTGATGAACCCGGCCACCGACTATGTGCGCGAGTTCGTCACCGACGTACCTCGCGAGCGGGTGCTGCGCGCCGGCTCGGTGATGGGTGCGCCGGTGGCCGACGCCGGCCATCGCGTCGCCGCCAGCGCCCGCATCTCCGAAGCGCTGCCCGCACTCGTGTCGGGTCAGATGCCAGTGGCGGTCACGGACGGCGATCGCGTCGTCGGGTCGATCGATCGCGCTCGCGTTGCGGCGCTGTTGGGCGAGGCTCGGCGTGACGTTCGCTAAGCGCTGGCGGTGGTACCTCCTCGGCGGTGGTGCCGTCGCCGTCGTGGTGGCGCAACTGCTGCTGCGCGGCACGACGTACTACCCGGAGTCCGGTGGGCATGGCTGCGTCACCGGTAAAGGCACGCCATGTGTGACGGACTCCGTGAATCAACTGGCCTCATGGATCCTCCGCAACCGCGACACGTTTCTGCGCGACATCGGTGGCTTCGTGCAGGACCGCTACGAAGGCCTGCGCGACGTGTTGTTGAACCTTCCGTGGTTCTTCCTGCCATTGCTGGTGCTGGTCGTCATCCTGCGCTCAGGTCGGTGGTTGACGGCGACCTTCGTGGCCGCCGGACTCGCCTACGTGGAGCTGGCGGGCCTGCACCGCGAGGGCATGGAGACGATTGCTCTCATGACCTTCTGCATCGTCACCTGCATTCTGATCGGAGTACCGCTGGGCATTCTCACCGGGCTGAACCCGCGCCTGGAGCGCGCGGTGCGTCCGGTGCTCGACGCGATGCAGAGCTTGCCGATCACCTTCTACCTGGTGCCGATGATCTACCTGTTCGGCATCAAGCAGGTGCCCGCCGCCATCGCCACGGCGGTGTTCGGTCTGGCGCCGATGATCCGCATTACTGCGTTGGGCATCCGTGAGGTGCCGCCTGCATCGGTGGAAGCCGGCTTGATCTTCGGATCCACCCGGTGGCAGCTGCTGTGGAAGGTGCAAATGCCGCAGGCGATCAAATCGCTGTTCACGGCGGTGAACCAGACCATCATGCTGTGCCTCGGCATGGTCGTGCTCGCTGGGCTCATCGGCGCTGGCGGTCTGGGTGCAGAGCAGATCGACACGCTGAAGCTGCGCAGCCCTGGCAAGGCGTTTCTCGTGGGGCTTGCCATCTTCGCAGTGGCGATGGCGTTCGACCGCACGACGCGCTCGCTGGTCGACCGGCGTCGCGTCCTGCCGGTCCCCACCAAGCAGTACTGGACCGGTGCTGCAGCGCTGCTGGTGGGCGCGTGGGCGATCGGGCGCTTCGCCGACGCCAAGAAGGTGCCCTGGACGTTCGACCACAGCATCGTCCAACCGATCGATGATTTCGTGGTCTGGATTCGCGACACCTCTGGCGACCAGTTGCAGTGGGTCAACGACTTCGTGGTGCGCGACGTCGTCATCCGGCTGCGCGACCTGCTGGGCGTCTCGCTGGCATGGCCGGTGCTCATTGCATTGGTTGTCGCCCTCTCGTGGAAGCTGAGGGGCTGGAAGTTCGCCACCTTCTCACTCGCGGGTCTTCTCGCGATCGGCTGGGTGGGCATGTGGGCACCGGCGCTGGAGACTCTCTCGCAACTAGTGGTCGCCGTGGTGATTGCGTTGATGATCTCGGTGCCAGTCGGCATATTCGTCGGTCGACGCCCGCGAGCGGAGTCTGCGTTGGAGCCATTGCTCGACGCGCTACAGACGTTCCCCAGCTTGATCTACGCCATCCCATTCGTCATCGTTTTCGCCGTCGGTTACGTCCCGGGCATTCTCGCCACAGTGTTGTACGCCATCCCGCCTGGCATCCGCCTGACGGCCCTGGCGATCAAGCAGGTGCCGCAAGAGACGCTGGAGGCCGCCACGACGTTCGGTGCCACACCGCGTCAGCGGCTGTGGGGAGTGCACGTGCCGTTGGCGATGCGCGGCATCATGCTGGCCGTCAACCAAGTGGTGATGATGGCGATGTCGATGGTGATCATCACCGGCATGTTCGGCGGCCAAGGCCTGGGCTTCAAGTGTGTGGAGGCCCTCACCAGACCCAACGCCGGCATCGGTGTGGCGTGCGGCATCGCCTTGTACGTGATGACGATCATCCTCGACCGCCTCACCGAGAGCGCCGCCAACTTCTTCCAGGGAGACACCCTGTCGGAGACGGCGCTGGCGTCGGCCAGCCGACTTTCGCTCAAGGCTCACCTGTAAGACTGGGCGCATGAGCGCAGTCACCACCGAACGGATCGACACTGAGCACGGCAAGGCAGTGCTGGTGATTCACCTCGACGACGGCAAGGCCAACGCGCTGTCGCACCTCCTGATGGACGACATCAACGCGGCACTCGACGAGGTGGAGAGTGACGAAACGATCGGTGCGGTGGTGGTGCACGGGCGGCCGGGGCGATTCTCCGCCGGCTTCGACCTCTCCGTCGTGAACGGCGGCGACATGAAGGCGATCATCGGCATCATGGTGAAGGGCGCGTCGATGTTCCGCCGCTTGTACGGCCTGCCGGTGCCCGTGGTGTCCGCGTGCACGGGCCATGCTGTCGCTGGTGGGGCGTTCGTGCTGCTAGCCAGCGACTACCGCGTGGGCGCCGACCTGCCGTGCAAGATCGGCCTCAACGAGGTCGCCATCGGGTTGGTCCTGCCCGCATGGGCGATCACGTTCTGCCACGAACGCCTCAGCAAGCGTCATGCGCAGCGCTCGGTGATGCTGGCCGAGTTGACCGGCCCGGTGGGTGCGGTCGATGCCGGCTTCCTGGACGAGGTGCAGCCTGAGGGCGAGGTGCTGGCCAGAGCGGTCGCCAAGGCTGGTGAGTACGCCCAGTTCTCTCGCGCTGCCTATCACGGCAACGTGAAGGCGATGCGCGGCGCAACCCTGGCCGCGCTGGATGCGCAGATCGCGAAGGACCGCGCACTGTTGTAGATCGCTGGCGGGTTCGTGTCAGGTCAAGATCATCACGATCAACACGGCGACGACACAGGCAGCGAGAGCCCAGCGGAAGACGGTTGGTTCGAAGCGCTCGAGGTGGCGCAGGTCGTCCGCGTGCTCGTGCACCTCGCGCTCGACGAATTCCTCCACGTCGCGGAACACGATCCACAGCGTGTAGGCCAGCGCGGCGACGGCCACCACGCCGACGAGCCAGACGGTGTTGCCGTCCGCGCTGGTGGCGTCGTAGCCGGTGTCGTGCACATCGCGGGCCAGTAGCCAGCCGCCAGTGGCGAGCGCAGCGACGAACACGGCGAGCCCCGCGGCGATCTTCAAGCCGTCCGACGTGCCGCTGCGGTAGCGCATGTGCGAGCCTCCGCGCGCATCGTGCGCCGCGCTGCCGGGCGCCGTCAACGCCCCGTCAGTGACGGCGGTTCACTTGGCGCGATAGACGCCGGGCGTCTCCGGGGCGAGGGGAGTGTTGCCCAGGATGAGGTCGGCGGCCTTCTCCGCCATCATCATCACCGGCGCGTAGATGTTGCCGTTGGTGACGTAGCGCATCGCCGACGCATCGCACACGCGCACGCCCTCCACGCCCCACACCTTCATCGTCAGCGGGTCGACGACGCTCTCGTCGCCTTCAGCGCCGAGGCGAGCGGTGCACGACGGGTGCAGAGCGGTCTCACCGTCCTTGCGCACCCAGTCCAGGATCTGCTCGTCGGTGTCCACCTCCGGGCCGGGAGAGATCTCGCCGCCGCTGTAGGGGGCCAGCGCCTGCTGGTTCAGGATCGCTCGGGCGGTGCGGATGGCTTCCACCCACTCGCGACGGTCCTGGTCGGTGCTGAGGTAGTTGAAGCGCAGC
>CAZREK010000227.1:0-4371 GCA_964598965.1 uncultured Bifidobacterium sp.
CGAGGAAGTCGGTGAAACGCTCCTGGAAGGCGGTGGAGCTCTGGACCTCGTCGAGCACCGCGAAGCGCGGGGGCAGTTGCGCCTCGATGGGGAACTCGGCGAGCAGCCGTCGCGCGAACGCGTGCAACGTGCCGATGGGCGCCAGGTCGAGCTCCGCGAGCGCCGCGAGGGCAAGTGGCGTATGCACCTTCTCCAGTTCGCTACGCACGCGGTGCCGCAGTTCGGCAGCGGCCTTCTCCGTGAACGTGATGGCCGCGATGGCGCCGACGGGCACGCCGGACAGCACGAGGTTGACCACACGCCCGACGAGTGCCGTGGTCTTGCCGCTGCCGGCGCCGGCCTCCACGAACAAGGTGGTGTGGAGCTCCGTGGTGACGAGGTCGCGGTCGGCCTGGTCGGGCGGTAGTGCCCGCGGTGCGGGTGTGGCGGTGAAGAGGTCGAGTTGCTCAGTCATCGCCCACCTCCTCGTCGGTGGTGCCCAATAGGGCTGCAACTCGCGGGTCGGAGGACTTGCGGTCGAACTCCGCCCATCGCTCCGCGGTACCCAACCCGTCGGGGTCGCAGTATGGGCACTTCACGAAGGACAACCGGAACTGCGACTTCTCCGGGCGGCCGACGAACAGGCCGGAGCGGATGCCGTCGAGGACCCGCGCGAGGTTGGCCGCGACCGTGGGCCATTGCTGCGGGGTGAGGCGTGTGCCGATGCGCTGGAAGTTGGCCTTGGCGAAGAACCCGTACTCCGCCAGCACCGGCGTGTCGGGGTGCGAACCGGTGAGCAGCAGCGCTGCGGCCGCGTAGGTGGGGAGCTGGTACAAGGCGCCGCCAGCCGTGGGGTCGGCGTCGGTGATGGGGCGGTACGAAGTGGCGCCGCCGGTCTTGTGGTCGACGACCACCAGCGTGCCGTCCGCGCAACGGTCGATGCGATCCACCGAGCCGCGTAGGCGCACCTGCTCGCCGTCGGGCAGGGTGATCACTGCGGGCGGCGTGTCGCCGAAGCCGAAGTGGTGCTCGGAGGCGATGACAGTCGCGTCGCGTTCGACCAGGCGCAGACTGTCGCGCACCATCCAGGTGGCGAGCTCGTGACGCTGGCGTGTCTGCTCCGCTGCCCAGAAGGCAGTGCGCCCGACCAAGCCGAGCCGCTCCTTGGCCGCGCCGACCTGTTCGAATGCTGCCAGCAGCGCCTGCAGGTGCCGCTGCGTCCAGCCATGTGGGCCGGGCTGGGGCAGATCGCCGTCGACGACTGCCTGGTGGAAGTGGTCCAGCGCCTCGTGCACCATCGTGCCGCGATCCTTGGCGGAGATCTGCAACTGCTCGCCCGGTTGCTCGACCGGCTTCACGCCCAGCACGTACTCCACGAACCAGCCGTAGGGGCAACTGACCCACTTCTCCAAGCGCGTGGGCGACACGGGGTGTGGGCCGAGCGGGTCGATGGGCGTGCCGCTGAGATCGCCGTCGTACTCCGTCAATATGTCGCTGCTGCGCGCGTGGATCATGGCCGCGCCGCGCTGCAGCGCCACGTGCGCAGCGACCGCAGGTGTGTCGGCGAACGCGACGCCGGCGCGCATGGCGTGTTGCAGCGAGCGCACGCGGTGCTGACCCAAGGTGGCCGGGAACGAGGCCTCGGCGAGGCCGGCGGCGAACGAGTGGACGCGCCGCGAGGGGATGGGTTGCGCGCCCACCAGCTCGCGCAACCAGCGCGACGGTTGGCGAGTGGCGGTGGCGCGAAGATCGCCGCGAGGAAACGTGATGACGGCCTGCTGTGCGCCGGCGAGCACCGCCCACAGCTGCGCCTTCTGCTCGTCGGTGCGATCCGCGGCGAGGACCAGTTCGCCGCCCGCCAGTGCGCGGTCGGCGTCGGACAACACCGCCTCCGATGGGGGGCGGCCGGGCAACAACCCCTCGCATGCGCCCAGCACCACCACCAGGTCGAAGCACTGGCCGACGGCGAACGACAGCGGGCCGGCATGCACGCCGGTGCCGATGCGGCCGACGCGCCCGGGCGAACTGTCCAGCTCCGCCTCCAGCGTGTCCGCGAAGACTTCACGCGTGGTGGTGCCCGCCAGCGGGTCGAGGTTGGCCAGCCGGTCGAGCGCGGCTTGCACGGCCTCGTAGGCATCGGCCTCTGGCTGGGGCAGCGAGGCGGTGCCGCGCGGGCCGAGCCAGTGGCGAATGAGGTCGTGCGCCGTCTGCGTCCACTGGCTCCAGGGCTTGGCCTGGTCGGCAGCGCCAAGACGCCTGCGCAAGTCGGTGACGAACGCCTGCAAGGCCAGGGCCTGTTGGGCAGTGTGCTGCTGGAAGTCCTCCGGCCCCTGAGCCGCGGCGAAGTCGGGCAAGCGGCGGTCCCAGTCGGCGTCGGCGGCCACACCGGCGTCGCGGCTGATGCGCTCCCACCACTGACGCGGCACGAACTCGCCGCTGGAGTCGCGGGCGGGCACGCTGGCCAAGAGCGCGAAGAGGTCGGCGCGGCGGATGCCACGACGATCCAGGCGCAACAGGTCGAGCACGAGGCGTGGTACCAGCCGCTCGTGCACCGCGATGCCACTGCGCCCGTTCCAGGGCAGCAGTGCGTCGTCGAGGTGCTCGGCGACCAACCGCGCGTACGGATCGTCGGCGGGCCACACGATGGCGATGCGATGTAGCGGGGTGCCGGCGTGCACCGCCGCGGCGACCGTGCGCACGGCCTCGCGGACCTCCTCGTCGGCGTCGGACGTGTCGACCGTGCTGAGGAAGCCCGGGTCGAGCGGCTGCGTGCTGTCGCCTTCGATCATCACGACGTCGCCATGCTGGGCAAGCATGTCGAACAGCGCCAGCTCGGTGGGGCGTGTGCGCTGCGGCAGGAACACGATGGTGCGGGCGGGGGCCAGCGAGCCACCCTCGGTCGCGGCGACGCGCAGGAGATCGGCCTCGTCGTACCACTGGTCGGCCAACATGCGCTCGACCTGGCGGTGCACGCGCACGACTTCGCGCGCACGCTCGGAGCCCGAAGCGAGGCGGCTGACGGCATCGGCCGAGAGGTGGCGCAGCTCGCGGCTGGCGTCGCGCAAGGCGGTGATGGTGGCCTGATGCGTGGCGATGGGAGCGAACACGCCCGGCTTGCGCTGCAGCACCTGGCGAACCGCGACGTCGATGACCGGCGTGGACACCGGACGGCGGCCCTGTTGTGCGAGCACCGGCCCACCCAGCAGTTCGGCTACGCGGAACGCAGTGAGGAACTGGGCGGCCGCCACGCCGCCATTGGCTGCCAGCCAACGCCGAGCCGTGACGCCGACTGCGTTGGAGTGCACGACGACGGTGACGGCAGCCAGCGGGTCGCCGCCCTGCAGCTGGTGCAGCGCGTCGCGCAGAGCCACCAGGGCGGGGGGCCCGTACGGGGTGCGCAGTCGATTCAGTGCCATCGAGCAGCACTCTACGGAAGGGGTGCGCGCCGGTTGATCCTTCAGGCGCGGAATGCGGCTTCGCCGCCGCTGCGCAGTTCGCCGATGGGGGCCGCGTAGCCGCGCGGATCGCGGAACACGGCGTTGCCGGCGACGAACACGTTGGCGCCCGCGGCGGCGACGGCGGCCACGGTGGATGGCCCCACACCACCGTCGACCTCGATGTCGACGGGCAGGCCGCGAGCGGTGATGGTGTCGCGAAGCGCGCGGATCTTGGGTTCCATCGTGGCGATGTACTTCTGCCCGCCGAAGCCGGGGTTCACCGTCATGATCAGCACCATGTCGATCATGTCGAGCACGTGCTCCACTGCGGAGAGTGGGGTGGCCGGGTTCAGCGACACCGCTGCCTTGGCGCCGAGCGAAGCGATGTTGCCCAGCGTGCGGTGCAGGTGACGGCAGGCCTCCGCGTGCACGATGATGCGCTCGCACCCGGCCTCGACGTAGGCGGCTGCCAACGAGTCGGCATCGACCACCATCAGGTGTGCCTCGAACGGCAGGGAGGTGTGGCTGCGGGTGGCGGCCACCACCATCGGGCCGAACGTCAGGTTGGGCACGAACTGACCGTCCATGACGTCCCAGTGCACGCGGTCGGCGCCCGCCGCCTGAATCGCGGCGACCTCCTCGCCCAGCTTGGCGAAGTCGGCGGACAACACACTGGGAGCGATCTCGATGCGCGGCACGTTCGCGAGGGTACTGCCCTTCGGCGGGCCGGTCGCGGTCCGTATGCTCGTGCCGTGCCACCGTCCACCGCGCCCGAGTTCGAGGTGGTGCAGGCGGAGAAGATGGCCGCCGGTGGCGACGCCATCGCTCACCTGGCCGACGGCCGAGTGGTGTTCGTCGACGGGGCGTTGCCGGGCGAATCCGTGCGGGTGCAGCTGACGTCGTCGAAGCGCGACTTCGCCCGCGCGCGAGTTGCGGAGGTGGAGGTCGCCTCGCC
>CAZREK010000228.1:0-4370 GCA_964598965.1 uncultured Bifidobacterium sp.
CAGGGCGACCGGGCGAGTCCGCAGGGGCCACCGTGCCCAGCCTGCTCGGCGCGGTCATCGGCGGCGCGGTGCTGTACCGGCTCGTGCGCCAGCCGCTGCCGGGGCGGGAAGAACCGCACGAGTCGCAGGCACCACTGGGCTGGGATCGGCGTCGCTTCCTGATCGCCGGTGGCGTGACCGCGGCCGCGGCCGGCGCGGCCGGTGCGGGCGGGCTTGCGTTGGAGGCCGGTCGAGTGCGGCAGATTCGTGAGGACGCCTCGCAGCCGTTGCCCACGCTGGAGGGCGAGACAGTGACCGTTCCTAAGGGGGCGCAGCTCTACGACGCCACCCCGTACATCACGCCCAACGACGACTTCTACCGCATCGACACCGCACTCTCCTTCCCGCGCATCGACGTGGATCGGTGGCGGCTGCGTATCACGGGCATGGTCGACCACGAACTCAGCTACTCCTACACCGACCTGCTGGCGTTGCCGCAGGAGGAACGGATCGTCACGATCTGCTGCGTCAGCAACGAGGTCGGCGGCCGCTACATCGGCAACGCCGTGTGGCGCGGTGTGCTGCTCAACGAGCTGCTCGACGAGGCTGGAGTGCAGTCGGGCGCAGAGCAAGTGTTCAGCACGAGCATCGACGGCTGGACGTGCGGCTTCCCCGTGTCGGCCACCCGCGACGGTCGTGACGCGATGGTGGTGCTCGGCATGAACGGCGAGACGCTGCCGCTGGAACACGGCTATCCAGCTCGCCTGGTGGTGCCGGGTCTGTACGGCTACGTCAGCGCCACCAAGTGGGTCGAGGAGATCCGCCTCACCACGTGGGCCGACGCCACGGGCTACTGGGTCCCCCGAGGCTGGGCCAGTGAGGCGCCGATCAAGACGCAGTCGCGCATCGATGTGCCGCGAGGCGGCGCGCAGCTGACCGCTGGCCCGCAACCGATTGCGGGTGTCGCCTGGGCACAGTTCACCGGCGTCGAGCAGGTGGAGGTGCAGGTCGACGATGGCGACTGGCAGGTGGCCAAGCTGGCCGCCGACGTCACTGATGACTCATGGCGGCAATGGTTGGTGCAGTGGGACGCCACCCCCGGCGACCACGTCATCCGCGTGCGTGCCACCGACAAGAGTGGGGCCACGCAGACCGCCGACGAGGCGCCGCCCGCGCCCGACGGGGCCACCGGGTACCACACGATCTCGGTGCGCGTGGCCTGACACCGGTCAGGGGATCGTCAGGACGATCTTTCCCGCGTTCGCGTTGGACTCCATCAGCCGGTGCGCGTCGGCGACCTCGGTCAGCGGGTAACGGCGGTCTATCACCGGCCGCAGGCGGCCATCGGCGAACAGCGGCAGCATCTCCGCCGCGAACCGCCGGGTGATCGCCACCTTCTCCTCGATCGGTCGGGCGCGCAACGTGGTGCCGATCCAGCGCACGCGTTTGCCCAGCAGCAGGCCGACGTTCACCGGCGTGCGCCCGCCACCCATCACGCCCACCTGCACGATCGTGCCTTTGACGGCCACCACCTGCAGGTTGCGGTCCACCTCGTCGCCACCGATGACGTCGAGCACGACGTCGAAGCCTTGCGGCACGGCGGCGCGTGCCTCGGCCGCCCAGTCGTGTGGCGAACGTTCGATCACGACATCGGCGCCAAGCTCGCGACACAGCGCCGCTTTGCCGGCCGAGCATGTGACGGCCACGTTGCCGCCGACGGCCTTCACGATCTGGATCGCCGCCGTACCGACACCGCTGGCGCCGGCGTGGACGAGCGCCCAGCGCCCGCTGGTGAGCCCGCCCTGCACCACCAGCGCGTCCCATGCGGTCAGGAACACCTCCGGGATCGCAGCAGCGTCCTCCAGCGACAGGTTCTTCGGGACGGCCAGCAGCTGCCGCTCGTGGACCGCGAGCAGCTCGGCGTAGGCGCCACCGGCGTCGATGCCCATCACTCGGTCGCCGACGCGCCAACTCGCCACCCGGCGGCCGACCGAGTGCACGGTGCCTGCGAACTCGAGGCCGGGAATCTCCGGCACCTCACCGCGCGGGTCCGGGTAGAGGCCCATGCGCTGCAGCAGGTCAGCGCGGTTCAACGCGGTGGCCGCCACCCGTACCAACACTTCGTCGGGGCCAGGTACCGGGTCGGCGACCTCCTCGATGGTGAGAACCTCGGGGCCACCATGGGCATGCAGGACGACGGCGCGCATCGGGTCAGTCTCCCATGCTCACCAGTGGAGCACGAAGGACACGCCGATGATGCCGTCCCAGTTCTCGTCGAACTGCGGATCGCGGACGAACCCGAGACGTTCGTAGAGGCGCCGAGCACCGGGCATGGACTCCAGCGTATGAATGCGCAACCGCTGGTGGCCCTGCTGGCGAGCGCGTTCGATGCACCACTTCACCATCGCCTCGCCCACGCCCCTGCCCTGCACCGACGGATCGACACCGAAGTACCGGAAGCTGGCGGCATGCCGGTCGGCGAACTCGTAGTGCTCGCTGTCGGGGCCGACGTAGGTGAGGCAGCCGACGATGCGACCGTCCAGCAGCGCCACCGCGACCTCGTCCTCCTCCGCGCGCTGCGCGACCTCGCCGATGACGACGTCGTACTCGCGGTCGCGCGGGTAGTCCGGCAGCGCGAAGTAGGCGCGGCGCACGATGTCGCCGACCGCCGCTGCATCGTCGCTGTCGCTCATCAGGCGCACTTCCACCGCCATCAGCTCGGCTGCCCCCATGCGGCGCGCAGCTTGGCAGCGGAGAACGACAACGGCTCGGGCAACGTGCGTGCCTCGGCGACGGCGGTCATGAAGTTGCCGTCCCCGGTCCAGCGCGGCACCACGTGGATGTGCAGGTGCTCGCTGATGCTGCCACCCGCCGGCTTGCCGAGGTTGATGCCCACGTTGATTCCACCCGGCCGGTAAGCCCGCTTCACGGTGGCCACCGCTTCGGTGACCGTGGCCCACAGTTCCGCCGCTTCCTCGGGTGTCAGGTCCTCCAGCGCCCCGACAACTCGGTAGGGCAGCACCATCAGGTGACCCGAGGTGTACGGGAAGGCGTTGAGCAGCGCGAACACCAACGCACCCCGGTGGACAATGTGCGTCTCCTCGTCCGGGAGGCCGCTGGCGAGGATCTGCGTGAACAGGCTGCCATCGGTGGGAACCGGGCGACCCCCGGATTCGTTGACGTACTGGGCGCGCCACCCATTCCAGATCCGGTCAAGACTCACGGATTGACCCTACCCGCGCTGCCAATTGGCCGCTCAGCGTGGCAGAATGACCACAGGGCACGCGCGACTCACTCCCCCGTGACCGATCGAGGCTCCGCCGGCACCGGCGTGGTGGTGGCGGGCCTCACCTTCGGCCTCGCCAGCATGATCACTCTCGGCGCCTGGTCGCTCGGTGCGTTCGGCATGGAGAACACCGAACAGGCCGACGCGGCGGCGGACGGTACCACCACCGTGTACACCACGCAGGCCGACGTGCAGGTGGTCGACGAATCCTCCTCCACGACGTCCACCACGATGGTGGCCCCCACCAGCGCGGCAGCGACCACCACGGTCGCTCCCCCGCAGCCGACGGTCGCCCCGGCCCCGCGCCCGATCAACCAGCCGTCCAGCGGCGGTGGCGGTGGCGGTGGCGGCGGCAGCACCGGTGGTGGCGGTGGCGGTGGCGGCGTCCCGGACGACGGGTCGTGCTACACGTCCTCGATCACCAGCATCAACAACGTGCGCGCCAACGAGGGCCAGGGTCCGCTGGGCCGCATGAGCAACGCCAAGGCGTGCGCATGGGCCAAGCAGCTGGCCGCCAACGGCAAGCTCAGCCACAACGCTCCCGACTGTGGCAGCAGCGGTGGCCAGGTCGTCGGCTACGTGCACCGCACCGGCCCGGGCAACGAGTCCAGCGCGGCCGGCATCATCATCAACGGTTGGTTCAACTCGCCGAGCCACTACCAGGTGCTCACCTGGCCGACGCTGAACCGCATCGGTCTGGCGTTCTACCTAGAGACCTTCCCCGACGGTTCCTGGACCGTGTGGGGCGTCGGCAACCTCTGCCCGTGACGTGAGCCGACCCGGCCCGAAGGCCGGGTCGCCACGATTCACACTTCAGACAACGGCCAGCTGCGCCGCGATCTCCGCCTTCACGCGCTGCACGAACGCGTCGATGCCGACACCGCGCTCCACCTCGCCGCCACGCGGGTTGACGCCCAACGTGCTGTTGGCGACGTCGTCGTCGCCCACCACCAGCACGTAGGGGATCTTCTCCATCTTGGCGGTGCGGATGCGCTTGCCCAGTTGGTCCGTCGCCTCGATCAGGTCGACGCGCAGGCCCTCTGCCGCCAAGCGGGCCACCACTTCGTCGGCGTAGGCCTGGTGCGCCTCAGCCACCGGCAGGATG
>CAZREK010000229.1:0-4365 GCA_964598965.1 uncultured Bifidobacterium sp.
CAGCCCGGCGTGAGGCTCGTCCAGCAGCCACAGCTCTGCCCGGCGGGCCACCAGACAGGCCAGCGCCGTGCGCCGCCGCTGGCCGGCGCTCAACCGGCCCACGGGCACGTCCACCAGCCGGTTGGCCAGCCCCATCCGCTGCAACGACGCAGTGATCTCGGCATCGGTGGCACCCACCGTGGCACCCCAGAAGCGCACGTTGTCCTGCACCGTCAGGTCCGCGTACAAGCCGTTGGCATGGCCCAGCAGCCCCACTCGGTTGCGCACCGCGGTGCGGTCGACCACCAGATCGCAGCCGAGCACCTCCGCCTCGCCACGTTCCACCGGCAGCAGGCCGGCGCACAGCCGCAGCAGCGACGTCTTGCCCGCACCGTTGGGGCCGCGCAGCAAAAGGATCTCGCCGCGCTCGACGGTGAGCGACGCTCCGGCCAACGCTGGAAACCCACCCAGCACGGCCACGACGTCGACGAGGCGGACGACCGGCTCCACGAGGACGGAACGCTAACCGCCCACCGGCCTCGCCAACACTTCGCCACGGCCAACAGGTAGCGTCTCGCCCCGTGACGGAGGCCGACGACACCCCTTCCTCGCCTGCGAGGGCCGAACTCGACGCGCTGGTGGACGGCTGGAGCCGCCCGGCAGTGAACCGTCAGATCCTGGCGCGCAAGCGCGTGCCGTACTTCGAGCGCCCCAAGCAGCCGCACGACTGGCGCTATTGGGTCGGCGGCGTCGGCCGCGTCCTGATCGCCACCGGCCTGTTGATGTTCGCCTTCGTCGGTTACCAACTGTGGGGCACCGGCATCGAGACCGCCCGCGCGCAGGACGAACTCGGCGACCAGTTCGAGAACCAACTCGCGGACGTCACCACCACCACCGCCCCGGCGGACACCACCCCCGATGAATCGATCACGTCGACAACGGTTCCGTACGCTGCGCCGTCCACCTTCTCCAACGGTGACGTGATCGCGCAGATCCTGGTTCCCAAGATGGAGCTCGAGTACTACGTGGTCGAGGGCGTGCGCCTGAAGGATCTCAAGAAGGGGCCAGGCCACTTCAAGGAGACGCCGATGCCCGGGCAGCTGGGCAACGCCTCCATCGCCGGCCATCGCACCACCTACGGTCACCCCTTCTACCGCCTCGACGACCTGGTACCCGGTGACGAGATCACGATCAAGATGGTCACCGGTGGAACCTTCGTGTACGTCGTCACCGGCAAGGAGATCGTCGAGCCGAACGAGTACGCCCGGGTGATCCCCACCCGCGATCCCAACGTCGCCACCCTCACGCTGGCGACCTGCCACCCCGTGTACACCTCGCGCCAGCGGCTGATCGTGTTCGCCACGCTCGACCCCGAAAAGAGCGACCCCGTCACCCGCGCCGCTCAGCTCGGTCAGGCTGACGTCGGCGGCCTGCCGGGCGAAGGCGGCAGTTCCGGCCAGACCGATGCCACGACGGCGACCACGGAAGCCACCTCGGCCACCGAGTCCACCGTCGTCACCTCCACCACCGAGGCGGCAACGGCAACGACCGTCGCCACCGACGAGGACCCGACAGGCCTCGCCGAAGAGCAGGACTCGTTCGCGCAAGGCTGGTTCGCCGACACCGCAGCGTGGCCGCACGTGATCGGTTGGGGCGTGGTGCTGGCGCTGGTGTCCGTCGGGGCCTACTACGTGGGCAAGCGCTACAAGCGCCTGTACGTCGCCTTCCTGGTCGGCGCGCTGCCGTTCCTGCTGGTGCTGTACTTCTGGTTCCAGAACGTCAACCGCCTCCTCCCGCCAGGTCTGTGATCATGTCCTCCACTCCACCGCTCGACCCCGTGCGCGCCAAGCGGGCGCAGGTGGCCCGCTACACCCTGCTGGCCAACCGCATCGGCTACCTGTGCATCGCCGTCGCCGTGGCGACGTTCGTGATCGGGTTCGCGATCAGCTTCAACGGGGCGGTCGCAGCGGTCGTGGGCGGCTCGCTGGCGCTCGGCTGCATCCTGCTGGCGCCGTCGATCGTGCTCGGATACGGCATCAAGGCAGCGGAAAAGGACGACGCAGCTCGCGGGCTGTGACCGCCGCCGGCGTTCCGCTGGGCGGTATGCCGAGTTTCGCCGGCCCGCAAAGCTGGTTACCCTAGGGTAACCGTATGAGCATGCGCCTGCCCGCCTCGGCCCGTCGAGAGCAAATCCTCGACGTTTCCGTGCAGGTGTTCGCGCACCACGGCTTCCATTCCACGTCGATGAACGACGTCGCCGAAGCCGCCGGCGTCACCAAGCCGGTGCTCTACCAGCACTTCAACAGCAAGCAAGACCTCTACCTGGCGCTGCTCGACGAGGCCGGTAACCGCTTGCGGAACACCGTCGCCAAAGCGGTCAGCGGCGCCACCAACGGCAAGGAACAGACCGAGTACGGCTTCAAGGCCTACTTCCGCTGGGTGGCCGAGGATCACGACGCGTTCTTGCTGCTGTTCGGTTCGCGGGCCAGCCGCGACGAGGAGAGCGTCGCCGCCATCCGCCGCATCACCGCCGAGACCGCTCGCGCGATCGCCCCGTTGATTGCCGCCGACATCGACGACGAACACCGCCGCACGCTGGCCCACGGCTTGGTGGGCCTGGCCGAGGGCGTCAGCCGCCACCTGGTGGAGCGTGGCGAGACGTTCGACCCCGAGGTGCTGGGTCAGCAGATCGCCGACCTCGCCTGGGCCGGCCTGCGCGCCGTGCACCGCAACGGCTGACGGCCCGCCCGCCGCTAGTCCAGCGGCACCAGCCCCTCGATCTCGTGGCGGTACACGCCCGTGTCGAGCCACGCCTGCAGCTTCTTGATGGTGTTCGGGACGTAGCGCGGCACCATCGCCGCGAACTCGGGGTTGGTGGTCTCCAGCACCGTGTGCAGCAGCACGATGTTGCGCGCGGCCAAGAGCGCCTGGAACTGCTCGGCGGTGTGCTGCGGCACCGACAACACGCTGGCGTACCCCTCGAACAACGCGGCCTCCTGCGCCTGGTCGTCACCCAGGTAGTAGCGCGCGATGGCGAGGTCCTGCAGCGGCACGCCGATGCCCGCGTCGTCGAAGTCGAACACGCTGAGCCGACCGCGGTACCACTTGGTGTTCCACAGGTGCAGGTCGCCGTGGATCGGTTGCGTCGGCGCGGCGAACACGGGGGTCAACACCTCCTGGCAACGATCGAAGGCGCGCTGCAGGAACGCTCGTTGGTCGGGCGTGAACGCGGGGTGATCCAGCAACTCGTGCGCCGGCAGCTCCATCAGCACCGCGTTCACCTTCGGCAGCGCCCCACCCGGTGGTAGTTGCCAGGTGCTGCCGTGGCGGTGCAGCGTCGCCATCGCCGCGCCGGTGGCGCGCAGCTTCTCGGTGGTGACTGCGTCGCCGACGTCGCGCCCGGGCAACCACGACATCAGCACCGCTGACAGTTCACGATCGAGGTCGGGCTGGTGCACACGGGCCAACAGTTCGCCGCCGGCGGTGCGTTGCGGCACCGGCACCCACAGGTCGGTCTCGCGCGCCAGCGCCTCCAGCCAGGCGACCTCGGCGACCACATGGTCGGGGCCGAAGTGGCTGTTCACACTGATCCGCATGGCGAAGCGGCGCCCGTCGGCGGTGTCCACCTTGAACGAGGTGTTGAACCCGTGCTCCAACAACGCCAGCTTGGTGGGCTGCACACCGAACTGAGCGAGCGCCTCGACAGCGGTCTGCCGCAGCCGGTGCACCTGGGCCCGTTCGGTGAGGTCGGCGAAGCGTGTGTCAGCCACGGATGGTGAACCCCTTGTAGCCCTCGACGAAACCGGCGCGCAGCAGGGCCTGCGCTTCTGCACCGGTTGGGTGAATGGGTTCACCGTTCACCTTGCGCACCTCGATGCTGCGCGCCCGGCCGTCCTTCACCAGCGCGGCGAGCGCCTCGGCCCAGCCGTCGTCCCCGGCGGCCGCAGGGAACATGACCACGTGGTGGCCGCGCCGGTCGAACCACACCAGCGGCGTGCCCGCACGCAGCACCACCAAGGCACCCGCAGCACGGGCCGGGCGGCCGGGCGTTTCCGGCCAGTCGAGCGCCGCGCCGTACGGCTGGGCGGGGTCGGTGGCGGCCAGCACCACCGGCGCGGGCGCGGCGTCGGGGTGCAGGTCGCGGTCGGGGGTGTCGCGCTGCGAGCGCAGCCGATCCACCGCGCCGGGCAGCGCGAACTGGGCGGCACCGAGGCCGTCGACGAAGTAGCCACGACGCACCTGACCGCGTTCCTCCAACACCTTCAGCACGCCGTACACACCCGCGTAGCCGCCCAGCACACCTTCCGCCAACACGGCCTCGCGGGTGACCACGCCGTAACGGTCCAGCAGTTGCAGTGCCGTGGTGTGCGCGGCCTGCGTGCTGGT
>CAZREK010000230.1:0-4327 GCA_964598965.1 uncultured Bifidobacterium sp.
ATGCAGGATTCGTTCCGTGCGCGTGTGATGTTCCCGATCCTCACCGACAACGGTGAGCCGGTGGCCTTCGGCGGCCGCATCCTGCCCGGCAGCTCCGACCCGGCGAAGTACAAGAACTCGTCCGAGACGCCCATCTACGCCAAGTCGAAGACGCTGTACGGGCTGAACTGGGCGAAGAACGACATCGTCGCCGCCGACCAAGTGGTGGTGTGCGAGGGCTACACCGACGTCATCGGGTTCCACCGCAGTGGCGTGAAGCGGGCGGTGGCCACCTGCGGCACTGCGCTCACCGAGGACCACGTGCGACTGCTGAAGCGGTTCGCCTCGCAAGTAGTACTGGCATTCGATGCCGACGCCGCCGGCCAAGGTGCTGCGCAGCGTTTCTACGAGTGGGAAGAGCGCTACCAGGTGCGCGTCAGCGTGGCGCAGTTCCCCAAGGGGAAAGACCCGGGCGAGCTTTCCGTCACGGACCCCGAGTCGTTGGCCGATGCGGTGCAGCATGCGTTGCCGTTCTTGGGCTTCCGCCTCAACCGGGTGCTCAACAGCCGCCAACTGCGCTCGCCCGAAGATCGCGCCCAGGTGGCCGGCGAGGCAATGACGGTCATCAACGAGCACCCCAACATGGAGGTGCGCAAGCTGTACGCGGCGCAGGTGGCCACGCACACCGGCCTGCCGCCGGCCGACCTTGTCGCGTTGGCGGAGCGCCGGGCGAAGGCGCCGTCCATTCGCGTGGCGCCCACCCGCCGCGTCGGCACCTCCGACAACGCCGAGTTCGTGGCGATCGCGATGCTGCTGCAACGGTGGGACGACATCGCACCCTGGCTGGTGGAAGACCTCTTCGCCACCGACGTCACGCGGCGTGCGTTCCTCGCCATCGCCGAAGCCGGGCCGGACATCGACAAGGCGCTCGACCTGGCCGACCCGGAAGCACGTGAGGTCATCGAGCGCGCGTCGGTCATGGATCTCGATGCCGATCCGGTGATCGAGGCGCGAAACCTGATCGCCGCTGCGGTCCGCAAGCGCTTGACACGCGCTGTGTCCGCGGACGATCCGGAACAGCTGCGTGCCGCCCGTGACGCGCGTCTCGCGCTCGAGGCGTTGGACGATCCGCAGCAGGCCGATGTGGCCGCGGAGGCATTGCTAGGGTGGCTGCAAGGGGCAGAAGAAGGAGCCGGGTGAGCAAGAGCACGTTCGACGCGGCCACCGTGCCGACGCCCTACGCGGGAGTGGATGAAGCCGAGTGGCGCGCCATGCTCGAACGCGGCGCGGCCAAGGGTCAGTTGCACGCCGACGCCGTCGCCCACGTCCTGCGCAAGGTCGAACTCACCAGCGACGTGCTGCTGGAAGTGCAGCAGACGTTGTCAGGGCTGGGCATCTCCATCGATGAGGGTGTCGACGAACTGCAGGACGAGACGCCGCCCGGTGGGGCAGAGCGGCCCGACTCTGCGGACGACGCCGAGGGCGTGCTGGCCCGCCGCCGCCGTCGGCGCAGCGAGCGCCTCAGCCACGACCGCGGCGACTCGGGCAACACCGCCGACACCGTGCGCATGTACCTCAAGGAGATCGGGCGCGTCGACCTGCTGACGGTGGACGACGAACGTCGTCTCGCGCAGGCCATCGACGACGGCAACAAGGCGGCCGCGGTGCTGGACTCGGTGCACGACGGTGTGCAGATCGACAGCGGCGAGCAGCGCCGCCTCTTGCGGGCGGTGTCGTTCGGCCAGCGGGCCAAGAGCGAGCTCATCCAAGCCAACCTGCGCCTCGTGGTGTCCATCGCCAAGCGCTACAGCGGCCGCGGTATGCAGTTCCTGGACCTCATCCAGGAAGGCAACCTGGGCCTCATGCGAGCGGTCGACAAGTTCGACCACACCAAGGGCTTCAAGTTCTCCACCTACGCCACGTGGTGGATCCGCCAGGCCATCACCCGCAGCATCGCCGACCAGGCACGCACCATCCGTATCCCGGTGCACATGGTGGAGAGCATGAACCGGGTGCTGCGCACTCAGCGGCAGATGCACCAGGAACTGGAGCGCGAACCCACGTTGGAGGAATTGGCCGACCGGTGCGCGATGACGCCCGAGCGCACCCGCGAAATCCTGCGCATCAGCCAGGACCCGCTGTCGCTCGACTCGCCGGTGGGCGAGGAGGACGACTCCAACCTGGCCGATTTCATCGAAGATCTCTCCGCCGACGCCCCGGCGGACATGGCCACCAAGCGGATGCTCACGCAGGCGGTGGAGGAAGCGCTGGGCGAACTGTCCGAGCGCGAGCAGGAAATCGTGCGCATGCGCTTCGGTCTGGACGACGGCCAGGCCCGCACGCTGGAGGACGTCGGCAAGGAGTTCGGGGTCACCCGCGAGCGAATTCGCCAGATCGAGGCCAAGACCCTGGCCAAGCTGCGCCACCCGATGCGCAGCCAACGGTTGAAGGAATTTCTGGAGGAGGAGTGACCGGTGCCGGTTGCTATCCTCTTGATGCCTTTCCGAGATAGCTCAGTTGGCAGAGCAGCTGACTGTTAATCAGCGGGTCGCAGGTTCGAGCCCTGCTCTCGGAGCCAGCAACGACGGCCCGCCCAGTGCGGGCCGTTCGTCGTTTCCGGGGGCGTATCGTGTGCCCGCCAGGGGTGGTAGCTCAGTGGTCAGAGCAGGGGACTCATAATCCCTGGGTCGTGGGTTCGATACCCACCCGCCCCACTACGTCGTAGGGGTGTTGTGCAGGGGCCTGTGCCCGCCGCGCAGAACGCCCAGATCACGCGGCGTCGGGCACTTGTTCCGCAATCGCCTTGGCGAGAACGAAGCCAGCGACACTTGCCGCGACAGACCCGATCGCGCACAGGTAGAGGCCGATTCCAACGTCCGCCGTGGCGATGGATGAGTCGACGTCGGCGACATGTGAGGACACGTTGGCGAAGTCGTAGATCGAGATCAGCGCGCCGAGAAGGCTGATGATCGCACCGACCATCGCCTTTTGCCGGGTCGGCTGGATAAACAGGATGAGAGCGATCAGCCCGGCCGCCAAGGTGAGCTTCCCGTCGCCCTTGGTACCAGCGACGGAGAGCTCTCCGAAAACTGAACTCACGGTCGCCCAGTCCAGCAGCGAGCCAATGGCGAGCGCTGCCGAGCCGAAGAGGGCGATCTGCTTGCTGTTCTTCACTGATGCCATGTCGCGAACGTAGTCCACTCAATCGTCGAGGCGTGGCGAGCGGTGCCTGCCCCGTTGCGCTCGTGCCGCGACGGTAACGTTGGCGCCCGTGACGGAAGCGGTGCAGACACCCGTGTGGTATCGACGGGTGTGGCGGGCGGCGTCGCTGCCGCTGGCAGTCGTGCTTGCCGTGGTCGCGTTGTGGGGCCTGTTCCACACGGGTGGGGTGGGCGAGTTACTGGTCGGCCTGGCTCTCGCGGGCGGGGCGTGCACCGTCGCTGTCCGGCCGCCGCGTGTCCTGCGCCGCCGTCGTGCGGCGCGGCGCAAGGGTGCATCCACCGGCGCGGCACTTGCGCGCGGGTTGTCGTGGGCGTGCGTGGCAGGTCTGACGGTTGGCTTCGTCGCGTGGAACCTCACGTCGTTCACGATCTACGTCAACACGCACAACACGGCCGACCCGTTCGAGCTGCGTGCCGCGACGTGGGCCCGCGATCACGGGTACAACGCGATCGTCAACTACCTCGAGGAGGAGAAGTACTCGCAGCCTCCGTCGGTCGACCCTGCAGACGACTTGTCGTTGGGCGCCGGCATTTCTGCCGTCAGCACGACCACCACGACCACCGAACCCGAGGCGACTGCTCCGCCGACCACGGTGGACCCGGGCCCGCAACCACCGGCGCTGCTGCCGACGTTCTTCACGCCTGCGTTGGAGGGCGAAGGGCAGTGGACCGTCCTCGCGACAGCGGGCGGCTTCCCCGCGGTGTGGGGCACCAGCATCCGCCCGTTCCCCGAGGCCGGTGGCGTGGTGGCCACCATGGCCGTCATCGACCAGACCTATGTGCGCGTCGGGCTGTTCAACGGTGCCGAGGAGCCGGGTGGTCACTGGGAACGTGCCAGCCGTGTGCCGGCCGACCTGTACGCACCGCTGCTGGCGGTGTTCAACGGCGGCTTCCGTCAGCAGGACTATGGCGGCGGCTACATGACCGAGGGGAAGTACCTGCGACAGATGCGCCCCGGTGACGCCACGATCGCCATCGGTCGCGACGGCAAGATGGTGATCGGCGAGATGGGTCGCGAGATCCAGGATGACGGCTCGTGGGTGTCGCTGCGGCAGAACCTGGTGCTGATGGTGGACGACGGTGTGTCGCAGGTGGGCACGGAGAAGAACAAACGAGTCTGGTGGGGC
>CAZREK010000231.1:0-4307 GCA_964598965.1 uncultured Bifidobacterium sp.
CTTCCGTCAGGCCGAGTTCGACATCATGTACGGCAAGGGCATCTCGCGAGAGGGCTCGCTGCTCGACATGGCGGTCGACATGGGCATCGTCAAGAAGTCCGGTGCCTGGTTCACCTACGACGGCGAGCAACTCGGCCAGGGTCGCGAGAACGCGAAGAACTTCCTGTCGGAGAACCCGGAGATCACGGTCGAGATCGCCGAGAAGGTGCGCAAGCAGGCCGGCATCGGCGATGACAACGGCGAGGCCGCGGCCTTCACGGCCGACGACGAAGCCCCGATCGAGATCGACTGACGATCATGACGGTCCCTGCCCACCTCAGCCTCGTCACGCTGGCAGTCGCCGATCTCCAGCGGTCCACGCAGTTCTATGAGGGGCTGGGGTGGCAGAAGTCGCCCGCCTCGCAAGACACCATCACCTTCTTCCAGGTCGGCGGCACCAACCTCGCGCTCTACGGTCGGCAGGATCTTGCCGACGACGTCGGGGTCGGTGCCGCTGGCGACGGGTTCCGTGGGGTCACCCTGGCCATGAACCTCGGCTCGGCAGCATCGGTCGACCGCGTGTTCGCAGAGTTCCTCGCTGCGGGGGCCACCGCGGTGAAGCCGCCGGTGGCGGCGGAGTGGGGCGGCTACAGCGGTTACGTCGCCGACCCCGACGGGCACCTGTGGGAGCTTGCCTTCAACCCGTACTCACCGCAGTGGGCGGCTCCCGGCACGGATTGAGCGCTACCGCCCCCCGGTAGCGTGGTGCGTCATGGCCAGTGCCCAGCCGCGTAGCTACGTCGTGCGCACCTTCGGGTGCCAGATGAACGAGCACGACTCCGAGCGCATCTCCGGCCTGCTCGAATCCGATGGGCTGGTGGCGATCGAGGTGGAGGACGACGCAGATGTCATCGTGCTCAACACCTGCTGCATTCGGGAGAATGCCGACAACAAGCTGTACGGCAAGCTCGGCTACCTGAAGAAGTGGAAGGAGGCCCGCGAGGGTCGCCAGATCCTGGTGTCGGGCTGCCTGGCGCAGAAGGACCGCGACCTGGTGGCGAAGAAGGCGCCGTGGGTCGACGTGGTGATGGGCACGCACAACGTGCACCGCGCCGGCGAGCTGTTGCACGAGTCGGCAGCCGCCGGTCGTGCGGTCACGGAGATCCTCGACGCCGCAGTGGTCGACGACCATGCGCTGTTTCCCAGCGCGTTGCCGGCCCGCCGTGAGGTCGACTACGCCGCCTGGGTCACCATCCAGATCGGCTGCGACAACCATTGCGCGTTCTGCATCGTCCCTGCGGTGCGCGGCCAAGAGATCTCCCGGCCGTTCGACGACGTGCTGCAGGAAGTGCGCGCCCTGGCCGCTGACGGGGTCAGCGAGATCACGCTGTTGGGGCAGAACGTCAACAGCTACGGCCGCGACCTGCAAGTGGCTGCTCGCCAGGCGGGCGACACCGACGCGCGGCTACGGCCGCTGTTCGCCGACCTGCTGGTGGCGGCGGGGCAGGTGCCCGGCATCCGCCGTGTGCGGTTCACCAGCCCGCACCCCAAGGACATGCGCCCCGAGACCTTCGACGCGATGGGTGCCACAGCCACCGTGTGCGAGCACCTGCACTACCCGCTGCAGTCGGGCAGCGACAGGGTGCTGTCGCTGATGCACCGCGGCTACACCGCCGAGCGCTACCTCGAGCGGCTGGCCCAGGCGCGCGCGGCCGTCACCGACCTGGCTGTCAGCACCGACATCATCGTCGGCTTCCCCGGCGAGACCGACGACGACTTCGCGCGCACTCTCGAAGTTGCCGCGGCAGCCGAGTACGACTACGCGTACACGTTCATCTTCTCGCCGCGCGAGGGCACCGAGGCGGCAGAGATGGTGGACCACTTCGTCGACCCGGCGGTGGTGGCGGATCGCTTCCAGCGTTTGCGGGTGGTGGTGGAGCACAGTGCGCTGGCGAAGCACCAAGCGCGGATCGGCCGCCAGGAAGAAGTGGTGGTCGAAGGACCCAGCAAGAAGGACCCCACGCTGTGGTCTGGTCGCACCCGCCAGAACAAGCTGGTGCACTTCACCCCGTCGCAGCCGTTGCGCGTGGGCACCTACGCGACTGTCGAGGTCACCGGCGCTGCTCCGCACCACCTCACCGGCCGCCTGCTGGAGGTCGTGGCCGAGCCGCGTCATCGCCGCCGCATCCCGGTGATGGCCGGGTGACCACCCGCCGGTGAGCATCCCGCTGGTGATCGTCGGCCCGACGGCTTCGGGCAAGAGCGATGTGGCGATGGCCTACGCCCGTACGCACTCGAGCTGCGAGATCGTGGCGGTCGACGCGATGCAGGTGTACTGCGGAATGGATGTGGGCACCGCCAAGCCGTCGGCGCAGGACCGCGCCGACGTGCCCCACCACTGTCTCGACCTCGCCGACCCCAGCGACGAGTTCGCGGTGGCCGATTTCGTCGGAGCGGCCAACGAGGCCCTTGAAGCGATCAGCCGCCGTGGAGGCCGGGCGGTGCTGGTGGCCGGCACCGGCCTGTACCTGCGTGCGGTGACGGACCCGATGGAGATTCCGGGTCGCTGGCCGGAGATTCGGGCTGAGCTGGAAGCGCGTGCAGCAGCGGTGGGGCCGGAGGCGCTGCATGCGGAGTTGGCGGAAGCCGATCCTCTGGCGGCGTCGCGGATGGAGCCCAGCAACGAGCGACGCGTGGTGCGGGCGCTGGAGGTCGTGCTGGGCAGCGGACGCGCCTTCAGCTCGTTTGGCCCTGGGCTGGACACCTACCCGCAGGTGGCCTTCGTGCAGGTCGGCATCCTGTGGCCGCGGCCGGTGCTGGCCGACCGCATCGCCCGGCGAGTGCACGCGATGGTCGCAGCCGGCCTCGTCGCCGAGGTCGAGCGCCTGCTCACCGACCCGCGCGGGTTGTCCCGCACGGCGCGCCAGGCCCTCGGCTACAAGGAGATCATCGATCACCTCGAAGGTCGCTGCTCGCTGGACGAGGCGGTCGACACCGTCATCCTGCGCACCCGCCAGTTCGCCGTCCGACAAGAGCGATGGTTCCGGCGCGACCCCCGCATACGCTGGGTACACGTCGAACATGATCCGGTGGCGGAAGTGCTGCCGGTGCTCGAGGACTCATGACCACTCTTGCGCTCACCAAGCACCACGGCCTGGGTAACGACTTCCTCGTGCTGTTCCATCCGCCGGCGGTGGATCTGCCGCAGCTGGCCCGAGCGCTGTGTGATCGCCGGCGCGGCATCGGAGCGGACGGGCTGTTGATCGGCGAGTCCGCCGAGGGGTACAGCGCGCAGATGGTGCTCTACAACGCCGACGGTTCGCGGGCCGAGATGAGCGGCAACGGCATCCGTTGCTTCGCTCAGGCGCTCGCTCGCCGCCGAGGCGACCTCGACCCGCAGCGGATACTCACCGACGCCGGCGAGCGCACGCTGCAACTGACGGCCACCGACGACCCCACGGTCGTTCTGGCCGCGGTCGACATGGGCGAAGTCGGCCCGCTGAGCGAGCCCAAAGGTTGGGAGCGACTGGGGTGCGATCCGTTGCGACCGGTCAGCCACCTCAGCATGGGCAACCCGCACTCGGTCGTGGGTGTCGACGACGTCGATGCCGTCGACCTGGCGGTGTTGGGTGCAGCGGTCCCGCAGGTGAACTTGGAGATCATCGAGGCGGGGCCGGAACCCGACGCAATCACGATGCGCGTCCACGAGCGCGGCGCAGGCATCACCGAGGCGTGCGGCACCGGTGCGTGTGCGGCGGCCTGGGCTGCTGCGCAGTGGGGTCTCGCGCAGCCACACGACGGTGAAATCGTGGTGCACATGACCGGCGGAGATGCCAAGGTACGTCTGCACCACCCCGCAACAGGCAGGGTCACCCTGGTCGGTCCGGCACAGTTCGTTGCCGTGGTCGAGGTGGATCTCGCCACTCCGGGCTGACCCGGGCGAAAGGGCCGTCGATGAACTCCCCGTACAACGAAGCACTCGGCGCCACGCTCATCGAGCGCACCAAGCGCGAACGAATCGTCTTGGTCGGAGTCACGCTGCCGGGCCACACGGATGACGACACGGAGGCCAGCCTCGACGAGCTGTCGCTGCTGATCGACACCGCCGGTGCCGACGAGGCGGGGCGTGTGGTGCAGCGCCGCGACGCGCCCGACCACACCTGGTTCATCGGTAAGGGCAAAGTGGAGGAGTTGCGCGACCTGTGCCTGGCGGTCGATGCCGACACCGTCGTGTTCGACAACGAACTGACCCCGGCGCAGCAGTACAACCTGGAGAAACTGCTGGGCCGCACTGCCCTGGACCGCACTGCGGTCATTCTCGACATCTT
>CAZREK010000232.1:0-4291 GCA_964598965.1 uncultured Bifidobacterium sp.
GGCGGCAACGTCATGAACGCCAGCCCGGCGATGGACACTGGTGCCCCGTTGGTGGTGCTGGGTGCCGAGGTCGAGTTGCGCTCCACCGGCGGCACCCGCCGCGTACCCATCGGCGAGCTGTGGACCGGCCCCGGCCGCACCACCGCTGCTGCCGGCGAGTTGTGCGTGGCCGTGCACGTGCCGGCCCCGGCGGCCCGCTCGGGCAGTGCCTACTTGCGCCTGGAGTACCGCCGGGCGATGGAGATCGCCGTCGTCGGCGCGGCCGCGGCGGTCACACTGGCCGACGACGGCTCCGTCGCTTCCGTGCGCGTGGCGCTGTCCGCCGTGGCTCCCACGATCCTCGAGATCACCGGCCTCGCCGGTGGCAGCGTGGCCGAAGTTGCTGCCGCCGCACAGACAGCCGCCAGTGCCCAGGCTCGCCCGATCACCGACGTGCGTGCCACCGACGCCTACCGCCGCCATACCGTCGGGGTGATGGCCCGCCGTGCCGTCGAGGCCGCTGCCCGCCGCGCTGCCGGCGAATCGATCGCCGTTCCCCTCAACCGCAACCTCGGCATCGGAGCCGCATCATGAGCGACAGCATCGTCCTCACCGTCAACGGGGTGCCGTACCCCGTCACCATCGACCAGGGCCGCAACCTGCTCAGCGTCATCCGCACGGAGATCGGGCTCACCGGCACCAAGGAAGGCTGCGACGACTGCGAGTGCGGCGCCTGCATGGTGCTGCTCGACGGTCAACCGGTGAACTCGTGCAGCTACCTGGCCGTGCAGGCCCAGGGCCGGGCGATCACCACCGTCGAGGGTGTGCTGGAAGGCGGCGAGATGGCCGCCTTGCAGCGCAACCTGCTGGAGGAAGGTGGCGTGCAGTGCGGTTACTGCACCCCGGGCATGATCATGTCCGCCACGGCCCTGCTGGCGCGCACGCCGGCACCCACCGAGGAAGACATCCGCATCGGGCTGTCGGGCAACCTGTGTCGCTGCACGGGTTACACCAAGATCGTGCAGGCCGTGCATCGCACCGCCGCTGAACTCGCTGGCGGCTGACGGGTCACGTCCGGAGGATGAGCCCGATCCCTGGCCTGCGCTGCGTCGGTCTTCTCGGCGGCGGCGTCATCGGTGGAGGCTGGGCCGCGCGCTTCCTGCTGAACGGCGTCGACGTGAAGATGTTCGACCCCGACCCTGAGGCACCACGCAAGGTGGGCGAGGTCGTGTCCAACGCCCGCCGGGCGTTGACGAAGATGCTGCACTCGCCCCTCCCTCCGGCGGGCACGCTGACGTTCGTGACCACCCCGGAGGAAGCTGCCACCGACGTCGACTTCGTGCAGGAGAGCGCACCCGAGCAACTGGACCTGAAGAAGTCCCTACTGCAGCGGGCGTCTGCCGCGGCCGGTCCGGAGGTCGTGTTCGGGACGAGTTCGTCGGGTCCGCTGCCGTCGCTGATCCAGGACGGCATGGCCCACCCGGAGCGGCTCGTGGTGGGCCACCCGTTCAACCCGGTGTACCTCCTGCCGCTGGTCGAGGTCTGCGGCGGGTCGCGGACGTCGGCCGCCGCATGCGAGCGCGCCGCCCAGGTGTACGAGTCGATCGGCATGCGGCCGCTGCGACTGAATGCGGAGACCGAGGGCCTCGTCGCTGACCGGCTGCTGGAGGCGCTGTGGCAGGAGGCTCTGTTACTCGTCAACAACGGCGTTGCCACCACCGAGGAGGTCGACGACGCGATCCGTTTCGGCCCTGGCCTCCGCTGGAGTTTCATCGGCCCCTTCTTCGAGCAGCGCCTCGTCGATGGTGAGTTGGAAGCGCTGCGCGACGACTGTTTGGTGTCGGTCATGCAGGGGCTGCGCACCGCCGACTTCGGCGCCGGTCAGGTGCTCGACCGTTACGAGCGCCAACTGTTCGACCGCGCCGGCACTGCCGCCACCGCAGGCATCGACCTGACTGAGCCGCTGCGGTTGCTCGACACGGTCGTGCCCACCGAGTGGGTGGACTACAACGGCCACATGAACGACAGCCGCTTCTTCCAGGTCACCAGCCAGGCGGGCGACCGGCTGATGCAGTTCATCGGTTGCGACGACCAGTACCTCGCGCACAGCAGCTATTACACCGTGGAGAGCCACATCAACTTCGGGGCGCAGGCATCTGCTGGCGACCGCATCTACGCCACGGTGCAACTGCTGTCGCACGACGCCAAGCGGTTGCACATGTTCGTCACCGTGCACGGTGCAGCCGACGACGCCGTGCTGGCCACGGCCGAGCACATGCTGCTGCACGTGGATGTCGCCGCCGGCAAGTCCTCCCCCGCCGCGCCGCAGGTATTGGCCAAACTCGACGAAGTCGCCGCCCACCACTCTCGCCTTCCGAAACCCGCCAACGTCGGCCGCTTCGTCGGCGCGCCGCGAGGAGCACCCACATGACCACCAACCAGAAGCTCGTCGTGCGGTGCTTGATGATGTCGCTCGACGGGTTCGCGTGCGGCGAGAACCAGCGGCTGGAGCAACCGTTCGGTGACAACACCGAGGGCTTCACCGATTGGATCTTCGCCACACGCAGCTTCCACGAGAACCTCGGTACCGGCGGCGGCGAGGTGAACGCCGACGACCCGTACGTGGCCCATGCGTTCGACGACATCGGTGCGTGCATCCTCGGTCGCAACATGTTCACCACGTCGCGCGGCCCGTGGCCCGACGACGGCTGGGTGGGTTGGTGGGGGCCGAACCCGCCCTACCACTCGCCCACGTTCGTGCTCACCCACCACGCCCGCGACCCGCTGCCGATGGACGGTGGCACCACCTTCCACTTCGCCACCGGCGGCATCGAGGACGCTCTCGAGCGCGCTTTCGCCGCGGCGAACGGCAAGGACGTACGCCTCATGGGCGGCGCCACCACCGTGCGCCAGTACCTCGCCGCCGGCCTGGTGGACGAGATGCACATCGCGCTGGTGCCCATGCTGCTGGGCCGTGGCGAGCGGGTGTTCCCCGAGTCGTCACCGCCCGCGGGCTATGTGTGTACCGAGCACGTCGCCACCAACGCGGTGGTGCACTTGCGCTTCGAACGCCGCTGAGGGCTCAGCGGCGAGGTCTCACGTCCGTCAGGCGTGCCAGCGCTTGACCATCGCCAACACGGCCACCAGCACCAACAGCGTGTCCAGGCAGGCAACGGCGACGCAGCGACGGTCCAGCGACTTGCGCGCCGCCTCGTCGCCTTCGCGGGTGAGGTCCGCCAACCGCTTGCCGGTCGGGGCGAAGAAGGCGGTGCCGAGGATGGCGCCGATCAGCACCACCGTGATGCCAACACCAACGAACCCGGCTGACCACGCATAGTCCACTTTCAGCACCAGCAGCACGCCGGTGACTGCGAGCACGGTGCCGGCGACGTTGTAGTAGCGGCTGGCCAGGCGCGATGTCGCTTCGTACCAGGTGGCTGCGACCTCGCCGCCACGGCGGGCGAACCAGGGCCCGAGGAACAGTTGGGTGAAGTTGCAGCCCAACCAGGCAGCGACGGAGGCGATGTGCAGCGCGAGCAGGATGTCCCGGTACATCGCGCCGACCCTAGTCGGCGTACGCTGGGCTCGAGACCGAGGAGGTGGTCCATGCCTGCGTCATCTGGCGGCTGGAACCTTCAACCCGGGGAGAAGGACCCCACGGTGAAGATCATCGTCGGCGTGGTGGCCGTTGGTGCGCTCGCGATCGGGGTGATCCTCGCCACGCGCGGCGGAGATGACGACAACGGCGGCACGGTCAAGCCACCGTCCACCACTGTCGCCATAGTCACCACCACGTTGCCCACGTCGACGACGACGCCCGCGACGACGACCAGTCCGCTGGCACCACTGGACGGCCACGCGTTGGTCGCCGCGATGCCGACAGCGGACCAGACGCCGGCCGGGTGGAACCGCTACCGCGAGCCGGTCGCAGAGTTGACCGGCGACGAAGGGTCATCGTTCTGCGACCTGCCCACGGATGTCGAGCGGGCGCAGGCGTTGAATGCACGCGCCATTGCGTGGGGACCGGGCTACGACCTGCCGCAAGGTGGCTCGTTCGCGTTCGACCTGTTCAGCTTCCAGACGGCAGCCGACGCAGCCGCCTTCCTGCAACAGTTGGCCGACGATGCCAACACCTGCACGGACACGCCGGTGACGTACACCGAGTCGGAGGCGGACATGGACTTCCTCGGCGAGTCGTGGGGCGAGGACTTCGACTGGAACGTGGAGGAAGCATCCGTGGCCACGGAGGTCAGCGCCGACGGCGCCGAGGCGCTGATGCGCGCCACTGTCGAGCAGCGGTACACCACCACGT
>CAZREK010000233.1:0-4289 GCA_964598965.1 uncultured Bifidobacterium sp.
CACGGATAGCGACGGCCGGTCGGATCCTTCGGAAGGCGCCCGTGGTGCAGCAGGTCGGCCGCCCGCAGGCACATCGCCTCGACCTCGGGCGGGCTGAGCAACTCCGCGACGTCGGCCGGCGGGCGCTGCGCCACACGCTGCAACGGCTCGATCCAGTGCTCCGCGAGCGACTCGCCGCCGAACTCCCACACCACCGTGCGCAGTTTGAAGTCCTCCGCGAAACACAGCCCGTGGTCGATACCCCACAGCGACTCGCTCGCGTCGATCAACACGTGACCACTCTTGCGGTCGGTGTTGTTGGCGACGATGTCGAACATCGCGAAGTCGCGTAGGCGAGCGTGCAGGTCCGGACGGCTCTCATACAGCGTGAAGTAGTGCTGCTCGTGGTCCGCATCGACGTACCACTGCAGGCTGCCCTCGCCGAGCGGCCCGTCACGCAGCACCGTCGGTGGGACCAGTTGCAGCCCCATCGCCTCCGACAGGCGGAACGCTGCGAACTCGCGGCGGTGCAGCCCGGGCTCGAAGTCCCACAACGGACGTTCTCCGGCGAGTGGTTTGTAGATCGCCTTGCCCTGCTCCACGCCATCGACCAGCAACGACACGCGGAACGTTGCGTTGCTGCTCCACGGCATGCGGCCCTCGATGTCGACCTCGGCGCTCGTCAACAGTTCGAGCTCGTGCTGGCCCAGATCGCTCATCGCCGGCTTCAGTTCATCCGCGGGCAGGCGTGGCCGTCGGGGTCGACCGGCCCGGTGCACCAGCGGCACGGCGGGCGCCCGGCGGCCACGACGATGCCGGCGTGCTGGCAGAACGCAGCCGCCTGCGCGCGGGTGAGGTGCACTCGCACCCGGCCACGTTCGTCGTCGTCCTGCACTGGTTCACCGTCCTCGTCGACCTCGATGACCTCTTCCAGCTGCACCAGCAACCGGTCGCCACTGCGGTCGTAGCCAAGGCCCACCGGGCCGAGGATGAACACGGTGTTCGGTGAATCGACGAACTGCATCGCCGAGTCGACCGGGCGGTCGTTGGGTGCGGGCAGGTCGCTGAGCAGGCGCGTGAGGTGATCGGCGATGGCGGCCACCTGCTGCTTCTCGCACTTGATCGTCACCCACTCGCCACCGCTGCGGGCCTGCAGGTAGAACACGCGCTGGCCAGGCTTGCCGACGGCGCCCACGGTGAAGGCATCGACCGCGTCGAAGTCGCGCTGCACCGTCATCGCCAGTACCGCTTCACGACGGGCGCAGCTCGGCCAGCGAGCCGCCGGTGGAGTTGACGGTGAGCACCACAGGGGCACCAGCCCCGTAGGCGATCGCAGTGATCGAGCAGGTGCTGATCACGATTCGCTGGAACAGGTCGATGTGCGTGCCCATGGCGTGGGCGACCGCAGCCTTGATCGGGTCGGCGTGCGACACGCACACGACGACGCCACCTAGGTGTGCGGCGCGCAGCCGGTCGATGGCGGACACCATGCGCGTCTGCATGGCGAGGAAGCTCTCACCGCCGGGGAACGTGAACGTGCTGGGCGCGCGCTGCACGGTGTTCCACTGGGGCAGCTTCATCAGCGCCTTCAGCTCAGCGCCCGTCCAGTCGCCGAAGTCGCACTCCAGCAGGCCCTTGTCGATGCGTGTGCGCAGGCCGCGAGCTGCGGCGATGGGGGCAGCGGTCTCGCGCGCTCGTTCCAGCGGTGACGCGTAGATGGCATCGACCGTGGGCAGCTCGGCGATTCGGGCCGCCGCGCGCTGGGCCTGCTGCACGCCCTGCTCGGCGAGGTGCAGGCCAGGGGCCCGCCCCGGCAGCAGCTTGCCGGTGGTGGGTGTCTGCCCGTGCCGCACGAGCAGCACGAGCGTGGAGCTCGGCGGTGGGGTGGGCTTCGTTCGCGCCATGGCAACGGGGAAACCTACTGTGCCGATCATGGATTCGCTCGCCCGGCTGCACGACGAGGTCGCCGAGTGCCGCGCCTGCCCGCGTCTGGTGGTGTGGCGCGAACAGGTCGCCCGGGACAAGCGTGCGTCATATCGGGACGAGGACTACTGGGGCCGTGGGGTGCCGGGGTTCGGTGATCCTGCCGCGAAGGTGCTGGTGCTGGGCTTGGCCCCCGCCGCACACGGAGCCAATCGCACCGGCCGCGTGTTCACGGGCGACCGGTCCGGTGACTGGCTGTACCGCGCCATGCACCGCGCCGGGCTGGCCAACCAGCCGACGTCCACCGGTCGCGACGACGGGCTGGTGTTGCGCGGCGCGTGGGTGACTGCGGCCGTCAAGTGCGCGCCGCCGGACAACAAACCGTTCCCGGACGAACGTGATGCGTGCCGCCCGTTCTTGCGGCGCGAACTCGACCTCTTGGCCGATGTGCGGGTCGTGGTATGCCTCGGCGGGTTCGCCTACGAGGCGGCGTGCAACGAGTTCCAGGTGCGTCCTCGCCCGCGTTTCGGGCATGCGGTCGAGACCATCGCCCCGAACGGGTTGACCTTGTTGTGCTCCTACCACCCCAGCCAGCAGAACACGTTCACCGGTCGCCTGACCGAACCGATGCTGGACGCAGTGTTCAGCCGCGCCGCGGAGATCGCCGCGATCAGCGGCGAGCGCTAGCCGCCGCCACGATCGCGTCGAACTCGGCGGCGGTCAGCGGCATCACCGAGAGACGGTTGCCCTTCGCCAACAAGCGGCACTCGGCCAGTGCCGGAATTGCCTTCAGATCATCCAGCGCGAGGAACGGGAGCGCCTTCACCGGTGCCACCGTGACCCAATCCCAACGCGGATCCTCCGGCTTCGACGCCGGGTCGTAGTACTTGCTGTTGGGGTCGAACTGAGTGGGGTCGGGCTCGGCGGTCTTGACGACCTTGCAGATGCCGGCCACACCGGGCGGAGTCGCGTTGGAGTGGTAGAAGATGCCCTGGTCGCCGACCTTCATCGCGCGCATGAAGTTGCGCGCCTGGTAGTTGCGCACGCCGTCCCAACCCTCGCGCTTCTTGCGTACCAGGTCGGCGTAGCCGAAGACGTCGGGCTCGGACTTGAACAACCAGTACGCGGTCATGGCGGGCGAGGCTATCGCTGACGGGTGAACGGTGGACGTAGGCGGTACCGTGCGGCCCGTGCGTCGGGGAAGGCTGCGGAACGGAATCGGTGCGATGGTGGTCGTCGGCCTGGCGGCACTGACAGCCTGTGCGTCGGCACCTGTGCGTTCCACCCACCGCGACGCGATCGCCGGGGTGTACCAGCGCGACGAGGAACTGGCCGCGATCGGGGCTCTGCCGGACATCGCCGCCGTTGCTTGGCACGACTGCGAGGACCAGCCGTCCCCGTGGGAGTGCGGCGACATCGAGGTGCCGCTGGACTATCGCCGCCCGTCGTCGGGTGGGACGCTGCAGATCGCCGTCACCCGTCTGCCGACGACGTCACCGGACCGGATCGGGTCGCTCGTGCTCAACCCGGGCGGGCCAGGGGGTTCGGGCATCGATCTCGCCTGGAACGATGCGACGATCTTCCCCACGGCGCTGCTGGACCGCTTCGACCTGGTCGGCTTCGATCCGCGTGGCGTCGGGCGTTCCACGGCCGTGGACTGCGACGCCGACCCGCACGAGTACCAGGTACGCATTGCCGACTGCGTGCGCCTCTCCGGCGATCTGCTGCCGTACGTGGGCACGTTGAACGCGGCTCGCGACCTCGAGCAGCTGCGCAAGGCGTTGGGTGACGACCGGCTGACCTACATCGGCTTCAGCTACGGCACGGCGCTCGGTGCCGTGTACGCCGATCTGTTCCCGGATCGCGTGCGTGCGCTGGTCCTCGACGGCAGCGTCGACCCCGACGCGGGCCGGTACAACACCGACGGCACCGTGGTCGGCACGTACGGCACGCCGTTCTACGGGGTGCAGGACTTCCTCGGCACCGTCGACGTGTTCGCCCAACTGTGCGACGCCACCCGCGAATGCCCACTGGGTCCGCGTACGTGGCCGCGGCTCGATGCTCTCGTGCGCGACATCCGCACCGCGCGGACCGAGTGGTTCGACGACTGGGAGACATCCGTGTCGTCCGATCAACTGGTCGGCATCGTGATCTCGGCGATGTACTCCACAGACTTGTGGGCGCCGTTGTCCGTGGCGCTGGCCGACGCGGTGGACGGCGACGCCAGCACCCTGGCCGCGCTGGGCCGCTTCCTGGAGGCGGGTTACCCGGCGGTGGAGGACAACGGCGACAATCTGTGGGAAGCCAATGTCGCCATCTACTGCGCGGACTTCGCCGGCCGGTCCGGCCGCTACTTGGTTGCAGGTTGTGCGGGTTGGCCGGAGACC
>CAZREK010000234.1:0-4287 GCA_964598965.1 uncultured Bifidobacterium sp.
CAGCTTCGACGCTCGCCGCGGCACCGCTCGAGTGTGGCTGCACACCATCGCCCGCGACCAGTCGCTGGCCGACGACATCGCTCAGCAGGCGTTCGAGCGCGCCTGGCGCCATGCGGGCAGCTTCGACGCTCGCCGCGGCACCGCTCGAGTGTGGCTGCACACCATCGCCCGCCGGCTGTGCATCGATGCGATGCGAGCTCAGCGGTCGACACCGGTGGACATCGCCGACCTCGAACAGTGGATGGTGTCCGCGCCGGACCCTGTTGGCCACCTCGGGGGCATCCGCGCCGACGTCGATGCAGTCCGCGGTGCGATCGGGCGTCTCAGCCCCGAGCAGCGGCGGGTACTGCTGCTGGCGACGATTCACGGACACACGCTCAGCGAGATCGCCACGGACGAAGGAATACCGCTGGGCACCGCCAAGACCCGGCTGCGCAGCGCGTTGCTCTCGTTGCGGGCCACCCTCGTGACCGAGAAGGAAGGGGGTTGAGCATGGAGTGCGCGCAGTTCGAGGAGCTGGTTGCCGAGCTCGTGTTGGACCTGCCCGAGCCGTCCGTGCGCGCCGAGGCGTTGGCACACGCGGCCACGTGCGCGCGCTGCCGCGCCGAGCTGCAGTCGTTGTCCGCCGTCGCCGATCTGGTGGGCACGACAGCACCGGAGTGCGAGCCGCTGCCGGGCTTCGAGGCACGCGTGGTGGCCAGGTTCGGAGGCGCCGACGCTCGCCGGGCGCGCCCCCAGCGACGGTGGGTCGCGGTCGCGATGGCCGCCGCGGCATCGCTGTTGTTGGGCCTCGTCGTCGGCCGGCTGACGATCGACACCCGAGGCACCACCGCAGAGAGCACGGCCATCGGCACGCTGGTGGCCGCCGACGGCAGTGAGCACGGGTGGGTGTCGTTGACCAACGCCGACGGCACCGGGTCGCTCACCATGCACCTGGCAGACCTGCGCCCCGGCACCTACCGCTGCGTGCTGGTCGCCGCCGATGGCCGCACGACGGAGGTTGCGGCGTGGCCGATCGCCGATGACGGTGGCGGCGAGTGGACGGTGAACGTCGATCCTGCCGGCGCGGCCGAGCAGGTGCTGCTGCTGTCCGAGTCGGGTGCCACGGTCGCCACCGCGTCGTTTACCCACTGAGCAACTGCGCCCTTCTATCGTGGGCGGAATGGCGCCCACTGCTGACCCGACCCGCCACCCGTACATGATCGGTGTGGCCGGTGGCAGTTGTTCGGGCAAGACCACCGTCGCCGAACGGCTGGCGGAGCTGGCCGGTGACCAACGGGTGTCGCTGATCAAGCTGGACAGCTATTACCGCACCTTCCCCGAACGCCCGATCGAAGAGCGCGCCAAGGCCGACTACGACCACCCCGATGCCTTCGACTGGGATCTGCTCGCCGACCACGTGGACCAACTGTCGATGGGGCAGGCCGTGCCGGTGCCCGTGTACGACTACACCCACCACTTGCGCAGCGACGAGGTGCGCATCGTGTCGCCCACGCGCATCGTGGTGGTGGAGGGCATTCTCGTGCTGGCCGACGCGGCGTTGCGCGACCGGTTCGATCTGAAAGTGTTCATCGACACCGAGGCCGACCTACGTTTCATCCGCCGCCTGTTGCGCGATGTCGCCGAGCGCGGCCGCACGCCGGACAGCATCATCGCCCAGTACCTGGAAACCGTGCGCCCGGCGCACGACCAGTTCGTGGAACCCAGCAAGCGGTACGCCGACGTGATCATCCCGCACGGCGGCCTGAACGCGCCGGCCATCGACGTGCTGCTGGCCCGCGTGCGCGAGCTGGCGATCATCGGATAACTGACAGGTCCGGCTCGGTCGTGCCTCTCAAGGGCATGACCACTTCACGGCGAACCTCCCCCCTCTCCCACCGACTCATCGGCGCAGCACTGATCAGCGGCCTGCTGCTGACCGCCTGCTCGCACTCGTCGCACGACGACGAGGATGCAGCTGGGGTGCCCACCACTTCCGCGAGCACCGTCGACGGCCAGCTCGGCGGGCTGGACGAGAAGTCCGGCGCACCGACCACCACGGTCGCCCCGCCTGCGCCGACGCCCGACCCTGCGCCGACCCCCGACCCGGCCCCTCCTGCCGACCCGACCACGACCACCACCATGCCGGCCCTCCACCTGATTCCTCCCGGTGGGTTGGTGATCCAGGCGGCCGTCACCTCGATCGATGCCCGCAAGTCGTTCACGTGCGCCGAGGCGACCAATGACGACTACGGCGCAAAGGTGTCGTGGACCACGGCGTTCGCGTCGAAGGTCAATGTCACCGTCGCCGGTTGGGGCGTCGTGACCTACTACGACCAGCCGCTCAACGGCAGCCGCATCGTGGGCATCCCGTGCGGGACGACCGTGACCGTCACCGTGACCGCGATCGGCGCCAACGGCGTGGTCGGCACGTCGATGAGCGTCAAGATCGTCATCGACGCTCCGATCTGAGCCAGTCCTGACGGATTGACGGTACTCCGCATTACGGAGTACCGTGCATTCCGTGGAACCACAGCTCGAGCGGACCCAGTTGCTGAAGGGGATTCTCGACGCGGTGGTGCTGGCGGCACTGGCGGCAGCGGATGGGTACGGGTACGACGTCGTTCGCCGCTTACGGGCGGGTGGATTGGCCGACATCGCCGACGCCTCCGTCTACGGCACCTTGCGCCGTCTGTTCGGCCAGGGGCTGCTGACGAGCTACGTCGTGCCGTCCGACGAAGGGCCGCACCGCAAGTACTACGGGCTCACCCCCGCCGGCCGCGACGCCTTGGCGGCGCACCGGGGCGAGTGGGCCCAATTCGCCGATGCCGTCGGGGCGATCCTGACCGGCGTCGCCTTCAACACCAAGGAAGTGCGCGATGTCGAGTGACACCCCCACCACCGCTGCCCTGTACGCGCAACAGGTGCGTGCTCAGCTGACCGATCTACCGCCCGATCAGCTGGATTCGATCATGGACGGTCTCGACGCCCACCTCGCCGAGGTCGTCGCTGACGGGCAACCGGACCTCGTCGCCGCCCTGGGGTCGCCCGAGGCGTACGCGGCGGACCTGCGCACCGCGGCCGGCATCGTCGCTCGCTTCACCCCCGACGATCCAGCGCGCTTCACCTGGTCGCGCCGGCACAGTGCGCTAGCTGTTGCCGGAGTGGTCGCGGTCGGCGGGGTTGCGCTCGCGCTGTTCGCGCCGCGCCCTGCGGGTGTCGCGGTCGTGCTCGCCATCGTGCTCGCCGTGTCGGTCGCCTGGTGGGTGGCGCGCCTAGTGGTGGAGCGCAGCGGGTTGATCGGCGCCCAGCGCGGTGTCGCTGGTTCGGCGCTTGCGTTCGGCGCGGTGTGCGCCGCGGTCGTGTGGGGTGCTGCGGTCGCCGACCACGGTTCGGGCGACAACGCGCCCGGGCCGCAGGTGATGTCCTCCACGACCATTGGTCCCTACGATTCCCTGCCGTTCCCCGACAATCCTGACTACACCAGCACGATGGTGCAGGTGGCCAACTGCTCAGCCCAGAACGGGGTCGCGCGGATGATGACCTCCGCACTTCAGGGCGCTGGGTTTGTGTTGGGGCCACCCACGGCCGGGACGTGCGACCCGAGCCTGGACCTCAGCCTGGTGATCTACAACGAAGGCACGCCCGGCGCACAAGCAGTCGCAGCGACGCTGGCGGGCACGCTCGGCTTGAGCTATGGCGCAGCGACTCTGCCGATTCCTGTCGAGACCGGGGTGTGGGCGGATGGAAGCGGAGTGGTGTTGCTGCTGGGCAACGACCTGGCGGGCAAGACGCTGGAGCAGATCCGGAGCGCTGGGTTCGCGACCACGACCACCGGCCTCGTCGAGTTCCCGGCCCCGCAGACTCTGCTGTTCACGGTGCCACTCGATGATCTCGGCGGCTACGCCGAAGCCCAGGACGTCAATGGCCAGGTGTGCCTAGTGGTCAGCCTTCCCTCCGGACAGTCCGGCGGCTGCCTGGATGTGGACACGATCGAGTCGGGCAATGGCTGGTCTGCCGTGCACCTGGGCTCAGCCTCCCTGCTGTATGGACTCGCGCCGAGGGATCACGACTTCTCTGTCCAAGTCGCGGGCACCACGGTGGCTCCGGATGCCAACGGCTTCTGGTACACGGTGCTCCCGCAGGGGACGAGTGAGTTCACCATCGTTCTCGACGGGGAGGAGATGCCAATCACCTTGCCGTCACCACCGATGACGACCACCACCACCATCGTGATGCAGCCCTGAGGCACGTGGAGCCGGGTGTGGGAATCGAACCCACGACCTTCGCATTACAAGTGCGGCGCTC
>CAZREK010000235.1:0-4286 GCA_964598965.1 uncultured Bifidobacterium sp.
CGATGAGGATCGCGTCGTAGTCGTCGGCGACCTCCGCGAGCGCGGTGCGCAGCCGTTCGGGGTTGCCGCCGTGGTCGCGGGACAACACGCCGGGGGAGGACGGCAGTACGAAGGTGCCGTCGCTCCAGTCCGACTGCTGCACCACTTTGGAGACAGGGGCGCGGCTGAGCACGTCGGCGACGGACAGCTCGACGGCGCGCGGGTCGACGCCCAGCACCCAGGAACTGGAGCCCTGGGGGTCGAGATCGACGACGAGGACGCGTTCACCGGCGCTGGCGGCGGCGGAAGCGAGCCCGAGGGTGATGGTGGTCTTGCCCACCCCACCCTTCTGGTTGAGGATGGCGACAATGCGGCCCATGTCTCCATGCTGTCACGTCCAGCGCCGGCTGTGGACACCCGATGGCCGAGAACTGGCTGATCGTTCAGACCCGGTCCCGCAGATTGCGAGGGGTAGCCGATAGGCTGGAGAACAATGTCAACTCTCTAGGTCGGGAGCCCTACCGTGAAGAAGGGTCGTCACCGTCGCTTCGAAGAAGCGCGGAAACTCAAGCAGGCTGGTCCCAGCGCATTTGATCTGGGTCTCGGCGGCAGCGATCAGCGTCACAACAACGAAGACGACGAGTACGCCGCACTGGCGGAGAAGTACGGCGTCACCTTCGATGACGACGACGAAGAGTTCGACGACTGAACTTCAGCGGGGCGCCGGGCCTGTCTACTGAAACTCCGGCCACATGACCTCGCACCAGTCCCCCCAGCTCCGCAACGTGGCGCTCGTCGCGCACGTCGATCACGGCAAGACCACCCTGGTCGATGCGCTCCTGCGCGCCACCGGCACCTTCGCCGCCCATCAGGCGGTGGTCGACCGCGTGATGGACTCGAACGACCAAGAACGCGAGCGCGGCATCACCATTCTCGCCAAGGCGGCATCGGTCACCTGGAAGGGCGTGAAGATCAACTTGGTCGACACACCCGGCCACGCCGACTTCGGCGGCGAGGTCGAGCGCGCGCTCACGATGGTGGACGGTGTGCTGCTGCTGGTCGATGCGGCCGAGGGCCCGCTTCCGCAGACCCGCTACGTGCTGCAGAAGGCGCTGGCCAAGAACCTGCCGGCGATCGTGATCATCAACAAGGTGGACCGACAGGACGCTCGCGCCGACGAGGTGCTGGACGAGGTGTACCAGCTGTTCATCGACCTCGACGCGGACGACGAGCACATCGACTTCGAGATCATCTCCGCCATTGCTCGCGAGGGCAAGGCCGTGAAGGGCATCGGCTACCCCGACGACGACGCCGACCTGTCGCCCCTGCTCGACACGATCCTGGAGGCCATCCCCGCGCCCGAGGGCGACCCTGCGGCACCGCTGCAGGCGATGGTCACGCAGCTCGACGCCAGCGAGTACCTCGGCCGCCTCGCCATCGGCCGCGTCGTCAACGGTGTCATGCGCCGCGGCGAGACGGTGGCGCTGCTGGAGGAAGAGTTCGGTGAGGGCCAGCCCCCGCTGAAGCGCCGCCTCGCTCAGCTGATGGCCTTCGAGGGTGTGAGCCGCAACGAGGTGCAGGAACTGTCCGCCGGCGACCTGTTCGTCGTGGCCGGCTTCCCCGAGGTCGAGATCGGCGACACCATCGCCTCTGCCGAGTCGCCCGCGGCGTTGCCGCGTCTGGTGGTCGACGAGCCCGTGCTGCGCATGACGTTCGGCGTCAACACGTCGCCCTTGGCCGGCAAGGACGGCAAGTTCCTCACCAGCCGTCACCTCGTCGATCGCCTGAAGAAGGAGCTGCTGGGCAACGTGTCCATCAAGCTCTTCGAGACCGGCTCGCCCGACGTCATCGAGGTCGCTGGTCGTGGCGAACTGCAGCTCGCCGTGCTCATCGAATCCATGCGCCGTGAGGGTTACGAGCTGCAGGTCAGCCGCCCCGAGGTCATCACCAAGGAAGTCAACGGCAAGCGCTTCGAGCCGCAAGAGCGTGGCGTGTGCGACGTCCCCGACGAGCACGTCGGCACCGTCACGCAGGAACTGGCCCCGCGCAAGGGTCGCGTCACCGACCTGCGCTCGGGCGACGCAGGCCGCACGATCGTCACCTTCGAGTGCCCCAGCCGTGGTCTCATCGGCTTCCGTTCGCTGCTGATGACCGCCACGCGCGGCACTGCCTTGCTGCACCAGCATCACCTCGGCTGGATGCCGTGGGCGGGCGACATGCCGGATTCCCGCGGTGGCGCGATGGTGGCCGACCGCCTCGGGGTCACCACTGCCTACGCGCTCGACAAGCTGCAGCTCAGTGGTCAGTTCTTCGTGAACCCGGGCGAGCAGGTCTACGAAGGCATGGTCGTGGGCGAGTGCGCGCGTGAGGACGAGATGGTGGTGAACGCCGTGCGTCCGAAGGAGAAGAACAACATCCGCACGCACAGCCACGACGACGCGGTGAAGCTGCCCGCGCCGAAGATCCACAGCCTGGAGACGGCGATCGAGTGGATCGCCGACGACGAACTGGTGGAGGTCACCCCCAAGGCCATCCGCATCCGCAAGCGTCACCTCGGCCTGGAGGATCGCCGCAAGGCGAACAAGAAGGTCAAGGTCTGACGGCTCGCTTCTTGATGATCAGGCCGCTCGGCGGCCGAGCAAAGCTTCGACCGTGTGGGCGACCACCTTGTCCGGACGGTTCACGACTGCTTCGTAGGTGAACTGCAGGACCAGATACCCGCTGAGCGTGAGTTGGTTGATGCGTTCGGAGTCCGTTCGCAGCTGCAGTTCGGTGCGGTGGTAGCGGTACCCGAGCAGCTCAACGGCCACCTTGGTTCCTGGGAACCGGCAGTCGACACGGATGAGTCGGTTGTCACGCTTGCCGAGGTGGACCTGCGTGTCTGGCCGAGGCAGTCCACGGGCGGCGATCAGCTCGAGGTAGCGCCGCTCCAGCCAGGAGTGGCCGCCCCGACTCGCCTCCGAGCCCTCGATGACGGCGAGCAGCTTCGGTATCCCGTACCGGCCGCTATTGCGTAGATCGACGATGCGCGAGTGCAGGAAGGTCTCTGTGGTCAAGCCGTCGCGAAGAGCTCCGTCCAGCGCCGCGGTGAGCGCGGCAGGTGTCTCGGTGACCGCGAGATCGATCAGGGTGCGCGTTGGGGAAGTGACCGGTAGGCCCCACGCGGATTCCAGATCGATGAGAGCGAGATTCTCGGAGCGATGGATGTAGTGCCCGACCCGCTGATGGTTGGTGTTGCGCGGCACCACGAAGTGGTAGGGCGTGCGCACGCGGTAGCCGTCGAACGCGTGCAGGCCAGCTGCGAGTTGGCGTGCACACCAGGCGTCGCCGAGCCCGTCGAGGTATCCGCGGATCTGTTCGTAGTGGCGGTCGGAGAGCGGAGGCTTCTTGCCTCGATGGTCGATGCGGAACAGTTCTTCAACCATCGTGCGGAGTCAACCGTGCGCTCCAGCTTGTCGCACCAAGAAATTTGTGGCACGCCACAAACCCACGTGCGTTTGAGGCGTGCCACAAACCTCGGTCCGGGGAACTTGTGGCACGACACAGCGATACGTGCGTTTGTGGCGTGCCACAAACCTGGCCGGCACGCGTCGGCCACACGCGTCGGCCCGCCGGCGGCGCGCCAGGCGGGTGACTCAGCGGCGCACGCTGGGGTGGGGAAGCGGCTGCCAGTTCGGGCGCTCCAGCAGTTCCACCATCTTGTCGTACACGGGCTGGCCGACCATCTCCACGATCTCGTCGCGGAGGTACTGGTAGGTGGGCTTGCCGCCGTTGAACGCGTGGTGATCGTCGGTGCACCACCAGTGGAACTCGTGGCCGCCCTCGCCCCAGTCGCGTCGCTTCCACTCGCGCAGCACCGAGGTGACGTAGCCGTTGTCGTCGGTGTGCTCCTCCAGGCGCAGCGGCACCTGCCAGCACACGTCGGGCTTCCAGTCCATCGGCCGCTCGCCGGCCTCCATCGCGGCCACATGCAGCGCGCAGCCAGCGCCGCCTTCGAAGCCGGGACGGTTGAGGAAGATGCATGCGTCGTCGACCAGGCGCGTGGTGGTGACGCCGTCCTCGCTGCCGAGGATGCCGCCGGCCTTGCCCTTGCGGATGAACTGCCAGTGGTGCGGCTTCAGTCGGGCAGAGGACTCGACCACCGTCTGCACGTCGGCGTCGTCGATGAAGTGCGCGCCGTAGCTGCAGCAGCCCTGCGACATGTGCTCGGCGTCGTCGTCGAGCTTGCCCTTGCACCCCGCGCCATAGATGCAGTTCCAGTTGCTGCGCAAGAACGTGGCGTCGAACATCCACGTGCGCTGGTCGTG
>CAZREK010000236.1:0-4282 GCA_964598965.1 uncultured Bifidobacterium sp.
ACTGATGGAGCACATCATGAACACCCCGATCATCCCCGAATCAATTGTCGAGCCCACCCCGCCCTCCCGCGGCCGGCGCAGCTGGCTGTGGGGCACATTGCTCGGCCTCGGCGCTGTCGCCGGTGTCACCGTCGGCATGCTCGTGTCCAACTCGAAGGACCACGACTCGGTGCCCGCTGCGCTCACCGCCGAGTACCAACTGTCCGGTGGCGTGTCGATGGGCATGTGCATCAACATCAACGAGTACGTGCCCGAGCCGACGCTGGAGGGCTTCCGCGGTGTGGTCACTGCCATCGAGGGTGACACGGTGACCTTGCAGGTCAGCCAGTGGTACCGCGGTGGCCCGGCCGACGAGGTTGTCCTGCACGTGTCGGACGTGCCGTATCCCGCGCTCGACGGCATCGAGTTCGTGCTCGACGGGGACTACCTGGTCGCCGTGGGTGATGGCTCGGTGCGCACGTGCGGCATCAGCGGGTTGTACAGCGCGGACTTGGCCGCCTTGTACGCCAAGTGGTTCGGGGCCTGACCTTCCCCAGGCTGGTGCCGGTCAGTCGGTGTACGGACGCACGGTGGGCTTCTTGCCCTTGATCGTGGTGCCCTTCAGGGCAGAGATCACCGTGTTCACCGACTTGGCCGGCACGCCGACCACGCTGAAGCGCTCGGTGATGCGGATCGGGCCGATCTCGCGTCCGACCAGGCCGGTCTCGTTGGCGATCGCGCCGACGAGATCGCCGGGTCGGATGTTCGCGTTGCGGCCGAGCGAGACGTAGACGAAGCCGGTGTCGGCGCCCTTGGCGCGTGGGTCGCGGGGGCTGTCGAACTTGCCCTTGCCGCCCTTCTCGAAACGGTCGCCGCGATCGCCGCGCTCGCCGTCGGGGCGGCGCTCGAAGCGCTGGGTCATGTCCGGGATCTCGGTCTCGTCGACGACATTGCCGGCCAGTTCGTGGAACAGGCGGATGGCGGCCAGCGCGATGAGCTTGTCGTTGGCGTCGCCCTGCAGCGCGTTGAGCACCGGGTAGTACGCGTCGAGGTCCTCGGCGGCCAGCGACTCGCGGATGGAGGCCACGGTCTGCTCCAGTTGTGCCGCGCGCAGGTCGGCGACCGAGGGCACCTTCATGACCTGGATCGGCTGCTTGGTGAGGCGTTCGATGTTGGCCAGCAGGCGCTGCTCGCGGGGTTCGGACAGCGTGATCGCGACGCCCTCGCGACCGGCGCGGCCGACGCGACCGATGCGGTGCACGTAGCTCTCCGGGGCGGAGGGCACGTCGTAGTTCACGACGTGGGTGAGCGTGTCCACGTCCAGGCCGCGGGCGGCCACGTCGGTGGCCACCAACAGTTCGGCGGTGCCGTCGCGCAGACGGCTCATCACGCGGTCGCGCTGGGCCTGGTCCATGCCGCCGTGCAGTGCTTCCGCGCGGTAGCCGCGAGCGTTCATCGTCTCGGTCAGCTGGTCGACCTCGGTGCGGGTGCGGCAGAACACCAGCGCGCCGCCGGGCGACTCGATGTCGAGGATGCGACCGAGCGCCGCGGGCTTGTGGTTGCGCTGCACGACGTAGGCGCACTGGCGCACCTTGCCGGCGCTGGCCTTGGTGTCGCCGCGGACGACGTTGATCTTCACCGGATCGTTCTGGTACCGCTTGGCGATCGAGTTGATGCGCGGGGGCATGGTGGCCGAGAACAGCACCGTCTGGTGGGCATGGGGGATGCCTTCGAGGATGCTCTCGATGTCGTCGGCGAAACCCATGTCCAGCATCTCGTCGGCCTCGTCCAGCACGACCATGCGAATGGCGTCGAGGGGTAGCGAGCCGCGACCGATGTGGTCGATGATGCGGCCGGGGGTGCCGACCACGATGTGCACGCCGCGGTCCAGTGCCTGCAGCTGGCGGTAGATCGGTTGGCCGCCGTACACCGGCACGCAGGTGGCGCGCAGTTCCTTGCCGTAGCGGAAGAACGCCTCGCTGACCTGCATGGCCAGCTCGCGGGTGGGGACCAGCACGAGCGCCACTGGCTTGGAGGCCGCGCGGTCGTCGATGAGCTGCAGCGCGGGGAGCGCGAAGGCCGCGGTCTTGCCCGTGCCGGTGGCCGCCTGGCCCAGCAGGTCGTGGCCGGCCAGCAGGTGCGGAATGGTTTCCCGCTGGATGGGCGTGGGCTCTTCGTAACCCAGTTCGTCCAGCGCCTTCACGATCTCCGCGCGCAAGCCGAGACCGGCAAAGCCCGCGCCGTCGTCGGTGTTCGTATGTTCGGTCACGTGTGCCTCAGTTGCTCGCGAAGGGATCACTCAAGGCTAGAGGTTGCACATGGCACCCGGCGTGTGACGTGCGCTCGGGGGTCAGGGGGCGGTGTAGGTGGTCTTCACCGCGGTGTAGAACTCCATCGCCATTCGGCCCTGCTCGCGCGGGCCGAGGTTGCTGGCCTTGCGACCGCCGAAGGGCACGTGGAAGTCCACACCGGCGGTGGGCAGGTTCACCATCACCATGCCCACTTGGGCCTCGCGGCGGAACTTGGCGGCAGCCGCCAGCGAGGTGGTGCAGATGCCGGCGGTGAGGCCGTAGGGGGTGTCGTTGGCGACGGCGATCGCCTCGTCCAGGTCGGCCACGGGGATGACGGCCGCGACAGGGCCGAAGATCTCCTCACGGCTGATGCGCATGTCGTTGGTGGCGCCGGCGAGGACGGTGGGGCGGATGTAGTGGCCCGGGGTGGCGCAGGTGGGGGAGGTGCCACCGGCGACGAGGGTGGCACCTTCGCTGCGGCCGATGGCGATGTACTCCAGGTCCTGTTGCAGCTGCGCGGCGCTGACGGCCGGGCCGATCTGGGTGGAGGCATCGAGCGCGTGACCCACCACCAACGCGTCGGCGCGGGCGGCGAAGGCGTCGACGAAGCGGTCGTGCAGGCCGGGGGTGACCAAGATGCGGCTGCTGGCGGTGCAGCGCTGGCCGGTGGAGTAGAAGCTGCCCTGCACCGCGGCTTCCACTGCGCGGTCGAAGTCGGCGTCGTCCAGCACCACCAGCGGGTTCTTGCCGCCCATCTCCAGTTGCACGCGGCACAGGCGTGCCGCGGTGGCAGCCGCGACGCCACGCCCGACGGCGGTGCTGCCGGTGAAGGTGACACCGTCGATGCCCTCGTGGTCGGCGATGGCCTGGCCGACCTCGCGGCCGGGGCCGACGATGAGGTTCAGCAGACCCTTGGGCACGCCGGCGCGGTGCACGATGTCGGCGATCTCCCACGCGCTGGCGGGCACCAGTTCGGCCGGCTTCCACACCACACCGTTGCCGTGGGCGAGCGCGGGCGCGATCTTCCAGGCCGGGATGGCCAACGGGAAGTTCCAGGGGGTGATGACGCCCACCACGCCGAGGGCCTCGCGCTGCACCTGCACTTCCACGCCGGGGCGCACGGAGGGGACGGCGAGGCCGTCGGGGCGCAGCACCTCGCCGGCGAAGAAGCGGAAGATGGAGGCTGCACGCGAGGCCTCGCCGATGCCCTCCACACGGGTCTTGCCCTGCTCGCGCGACAGCAGCGTGCCCAGTTCCTCGCGGCGAGCGAACATCTCTGCGCCGATGGACTCCAGGATGCGGGCGCGGTCGTCGAGGCCGATGCGCACCCACTCGCGCTGCGCGCTGCGCGCGGCTTCGACCGCGCGGTCGACGTCGGCCGCTGTGCCGCGACTGAAGCTGCCGACGAGGTCGTCGGTGTCGGAGGGGTTGATGTCTTCGATGGCTTCGGTGGTGGTGACCCATTCGCCGCCGATGAGGTTGGGCCGGATGTCGCTCATGGCGCGCACGCTAGTGGTCGCAAGTAGTGTCGGGCGCCGTGCCTGCCTCTGTGGTGATCTCTGGAACCGGCCTGTTCACGCCGCCGCACTCGATCAGCAACGACGAACTGGTCGCATCGCTGTCGGAAGCGGTGGCCGCCTGGAACGAGGCCCACGCCGACGAGATCGAGCGCGGCGAGGTGGTCGCACGGTCGGCGCCCGACGCGGAGTTCATCGTGAAGGCCAGCGGCATCGAGAGCCGCTACGTGATGGAGAAGGAGGGCGTGCTCGACCCGACGCGGTTGCGGCCGCACCTGCCGCTGCGCGGTGAGGACGAGCTGGGCCTGCAGGCGGAGATGGCGCTGCCCGCGATTCACGAGGCACTCGCGCAGGCTGGTCGCCGTCCGGACGAGGTCGACGCGATCATCGTCGGGTGCTCGAACCTGCAGCGTGCGTACCCGGCGGTGGCGATCGAGATCCAGCACGCACTGGGTGCCGGTGGGTGGGCGTTCGACATGAACGTCGCGTGTTCGT
>CAZREK010000237.1:0-4273 GCA_964598965.1 uncultured Bifidobacterium sp.
CTTCCTCGGTCTCACCGCGTTGGTGGTCGTGGGCGTGTTCGGCCTGTGGTACACGGAAAAGGTCAACCCGTCGGGCGACCCGGGCGAGCCGCAGACCTTCACGGTCGCTGCCGAGGACACACTGCATTCGGTTGCCGTGCGTTTGCACGAGGACGGGCTGATCTCCAGCGTGGGCGTGTTCGAGTACTACGTCGACCACCATGGCGGCCTGGAACTGACGCCCGGCTACTTCGTGCTGCGCCCGAACGACCACATGGGCAACATCATGCGCATCCTGCGCACGCCACCTTCCGAGACGTACACGAAGGTGACCTTCCCGGAGGGGTACACGTACGAGAAGATGGCCGCGCGCTTGCAGGAGAAGGTGCCGCGTCTGCAGGCGGTGGACTTCAACAACGCGGCGACCGACGGCACAGTGACGTCGGCGTTGTTGCCGGAGGGCATCACCAGCCTGGAAGGGTTGCTGTTCCCCGACACGTACCAGGTGTCGAACGGCGAGTCGGAGCGGCAGGTGGTGGAACGCATGGTGCAGCTCACCGAGCGCGTGGCCGACCAGGAGGATCTGGTCAATGGCGCAGCGGCGTTGGGGCTGACCCCATATCAGGTGCTGATCGTCGCCAGCATGATCGAACGCGAAGCCCGGGTGGACGAGGATCGGCCGAAGATCGCGCGAGTGATCTACAACCGCATCGCGCTGGGCATGCCGCTGCAGATCGACGCCACGCTGTACTACCACCAGGACGGCGACACGCCGTTCAGTGCGCTCCGCGACCTCGACACGCCGTACAACACGTACTTGCATCCTGGGCTTCCTCCGACGCCGATCGCCAACCCCGGTCGGGCCAGCATTCGCGCCGCGCTGCACCCGGCAGCAGACCCATCGTTGGGCGACCCGCTGTGCGTCGGCATTCCGGCGGGTGGTTGCCATTACCTGTACTACGTGCTCGCCGATGAAGAGGGCCGTCACGTGTTCGCGGTGACGCTGGCGCAACACGAAGCCAACGTGCAGGCCGCCCGCGAAAAGGGATTGCTCGGATGACCCGACCGCCGATCAGCGGGGTGACGCGGGTGGCGGCGGTCATCGGCAGCCCGGTGCGTCACAGCCTGTCGCCGGCACTGCACAACGCCGCGTTCGATCAGCTGGGGCTGGACTGGGTGTATACCGCGTTCGAGGTTGCGCCGGGTCGTGCCGGGGACGCGCTCGCGGCCATGCGCAGCCTTGGGCTGGGTGGCCTGTCGGTGACGATGCCTCACAAGGAGGACGTCGCTGGCGCAGTCGACGCACTGGACCCGGCGGCCGCGGCGTTGCGCAGCGTCAACACGGTGGTGCCGCAGGCGGACGGTTCGCTGACGGGCTACAGCACCGACGGTGCCGGGTTCGTCGCCTCGTTGGCTTCGGCGGGTCACACGGTGGTGGGACGCAGCGTGTGTCTGCTGGGCGCGGGCGGCGCCGCCCGAGCAATCGCCGATGCCCTGGCGCGTGCCGGGGCTGCACGGGTGATCGTCGTGAACCGCACGTTCGCGTCGGCCGAAGCGACTGCCGCGATCGCGGGCTCGGTGGGTGTCGTCGGGACGCCCGCCGACGTCGCGGCCGCCGACGTCGTGGTCAATGCCACGTCGGTGGGTATGGGCTCGGACGAGGTGCCGTGCGACCCGTCGCTGTTGCGTGCCGGCCAGGTGGTCGCCGACATCGTGTACCACCCGCGCGACACGGCGCTGCTGCGCGCCGCTCGCGCGGCAGGGGCGGCAACAGTGGACGGGTTGGGCATGTTGGTGCAGCAGGCGGCGCTGCAGCAGGTGCTGTGGCACGGGGCCGTGCCGTCCGTGGCCGCGATGACCGCCGCCGCGGAACGGGAACTGGCGGCGCGTCGGCAGTAGCCTGCCGGGGATGCTTCGTTACCTCACCGCCGGGGAATCACACGGTCAGGCCCTCGTGGTGATCATGGAGGGGCTGCCGGCCGGGCTGGAGATCACCGTCGAGGAGATCCAGCACGAGATGGGCCGTCGCCGCCTGGGCTACGGCCGCGGTCCGCGCCAGCGGTTCGAGCAGGACGAACTCACCCTCATCGGTGGCGTGCGCCATGGCCGCACGCTGGGGTCGCCGCTGGCGATCGAGATCAAGAACAGCGAGTGGTTCCGCAGCGACAAGTGGCACGAGGAGATGTCGCCCGCGCCGGGTGCCACCCGCGACCCGTTGACCGCGGTGCGCCCCGGCCACGCCGACCTCGCGGGCATGCAGAAGTACGGCTTCACCGACGCCCGCGATGTGCTGGAGCGCGCGAGCGCCCGCGAGACAGCAGCGCGCGTCGCCGCGGGTGCAGTGGCAAAGAAGTTGCTGTCCCACGTGGGTGTCTCGGTGATCTCGCACGTGGTGCAGATGGGCGCGGCGAAGGCGCCAGCAGGTGTGCGCCCCACCCCAGCCGACTTGGCGACGATCGACGCCGACGAGGTGCGCTGCTTCGACGCGGCCGCCAGCGCAGCGATGATCGAGGAGATCAAGGCTGCCGCCAAGGATGGCGACTCGCTGGGTGGCGTGGTGGAGGTCCTGGGCTACGGCGTGCCGGTGGGCCTGGGCAGCCATGTGCACTGGGACCGCAAGATCGACGCCGCGCTGGCGCAGGCGGTCATGAGCATCCAGGCGATCAAGGGTGTGGAGATCGGCGACGGGTTCGACGTCGCCGGCCGCCGCGGCAGCGATGCGCACGACGCGATCGTGTGGGACCCGTCCGCCAACGACGGCAAGGGTGACTACCGCCGTACCAGCGCGCTCGCTGGAGGCTCGGAGGGTGGCATCACCACGGGCGAGCTGCTGGTGGTGAGGGCCGCGATGAAGCCGCTGGCGACGCTGAACAAGCCGACCCTGGAGACCGTCGACGTGATCACCAAGGAGTCCACGGTCAGCTTCAAGGAGCGCACCGACGTCACCGCGGTGCCCGCCGCCGGCGTGGTCGCCGAGACGATGGTGGCGCTGGTGCTGGCCACCGAGGCGCAGCGCAAGTTCGGTGGCGACACCGTGTCCGAGTTCGTCCGCAACGCCGAGGCGTTCCGCGCCACGCTTCCGTGAGCAGCGCCCGATGATCGCCGCCGACCAGCACCTGGTGCTCGTTGGGATGACCGGCGTGGGCAAGTCGACGATCGCTCGCATCATCGCCGTGCGGCTCGGGCGCAAGGTGGTGGACACCGATTCCGAGATCGAGCGGCGCGCGGGCAAGAACGTGCGGCGCATCTTCGCCGAGGAGGGCGAGCCCGCCTTTCGCGCGCTGGAGAGCGAGGTGCTCGCCGATGTGCTCGCGGCCATGCCGGCAGCCGTCATCGCCACCGGCGGGGGAGTCGTGGTGGCCGAGGTGAACCGGGTGGCGCTGCGCGAGTCCGGAGCGCGGGTCATCTGGTTGGCGGCCGATGTCGCCACCTTGCTGGACCGCGTGCAGCACGGCACGCACCGTCCGCTGCTGGACAACGACCCAGCGGGTACGTTGCAGCGCATGGTCCGTGATCGCGAGCCCTGGTACCGCGAGGTCGCCGATGCGATCGTGCTGGTCGACTCTCGGTCGGTCAGCGAGGTGGTGGAGGCGATCCTGCGATGATCACCGTGCGTGTTCCGCTGGGCGACCGCAGCTACGACGTGCTCGTTGGCCATGGTGTGCGTCACGAGTTGGGTGCGTTGCTGCCCCCGACTGCGCGCCGTGCGGCGATCGTCACTCAGGCAGGCATTCCGCTGGACGTCGACCCGGGCATCCCGTTCGAGCGGTTCGAGATCGGTGACGGCGAGCAGTTCAAGACGCTGTCCACCATCGAAGCCCTGTGCCGCGGCTTCGCCCGCATGGGGCTGACACGCAACGACGTGGTCATCGGCGTGGGTGGCGGCATGGTCACCGATGTCGCCGGCTTCGCCGCCTCCGCGTGGCACCGCGGTGTGCCGGTGGTGCACGTCGCCACCACCTTGCTCGGCATGGTCGACGCAGCCATCGGCGGCAAGACAGGTGTGAACATCCCCGAGGGAAAGAACCTGGTCGGTGCGTTCTGGCAGCCGCTGGGTGTGGCGTGCGATCTCGACGCGCTGGCCACGTTGAGCCCGCGCGAGGTGCGCTGCGGGCGTGGCGAGATGGCCAAGTACCACTTCCTCACCGGTGACGACCTGCTGGCGATGGGCGAGGTCGAGCGCGTCGCCCGTTGCGTGCAGATCAAGGCCGACGTCGTGGCCTCCGACGAGCGCGAGGGCGGCCGGCGCGCCCTGCTGAACTACGGCCACACGCTGGCGCACGCGCTGGAGATC
>CAZREK010000238.1:0-4271 GCA_964598965.1 uncultured Bifidobacterium sp.
CGTTCAGTTGCGCTTCATCGACGAACCCGCTCATAAGACCTCTTGAGGCTATCGGCCGGGGGTACCCTCGGGCAGGTCGGCGCCACACACGAGCACGAACCCGAGCAGCGGCCCCGCAACGAGGTGTGGGCAGGAACCATGCGCGGGGTGCACACCGACGAAGGTGTCGTCCTGGCCCACCGCGACAATCCGCCTCCGCCGGTGCATCCGCTGCTCATCGATCGCGAGGCGCGCGAGGAGGCCGAGAACGCCGCGCTGGCCGACGGTGCCACCCGTGCGGTCGGCGCCGGGGACAGGTTTCGGGAGGAAGAACCGGACCCGTTGCGCACCTGCTTCGAGCGCGACCGCGACCGCATTCTGCACGCCGCTGCCTTCCGGCGCCTGGCCGGCAAGACCCAGGTGTTCGTGTTCCCCGCGGATCACCAGCGCACCCGCCTCACCCATGCGCTGGAGGTCGCCCAGGTGGCCACTGCGATCAGCCGCGCCACAGGGCTGAACGTCACCCTCACCGAGGCAATCGCCCTGGGCCACGACTGCGGGCACGGGCCCGGCGGTCACGCCAGCGAGGACGCCTTCGACCACTACATCCCCGGCGGCTACAACCACGCCATCTGGGGCGCCGACGTCGTGCTGCAGCCGCTGAACCTGTGCCGTGAGACGCTCGACGGGATCCGCCATCATTCGTGGTCACTGCCCACCCCCACCACGCCCGAGGGTGCGGTTGTCAGCTGGGCCGATCGCATCGCCTACAGCTGTCACGACCTGGAGGATGCCGTCCATGCCGGCATCGTGTCGCCGGACGAGCTCCCCGCCGAAGTCGCAGATGTGTTGGGCCGTCACCGTGGCAGCCAACTCAGTCGTCTGCTCAACGCCGTCGTGCGCTGCATCGCGGAACGGGGTGTGGTGGGCATGGATGCCACCCATGCCTCGGCGCTGGCCGCCCTGCGGCGCTTCAACTACGAGCGCATCTACATGCGGCCGGAGTCACTGGCTCAGGGCGACGCCGTCATCAAGGTGCTGCGCGCTCTGGTCGAGTTCTATGCCGCGCGGCCGGATGCGTTGCCCGATCAAGCCCATGGCGACGACCCTGTACGCGACGCCGTCACCTATGTGGCTGGAATGACCGACCGCTTCGCCTTCGAGCGAGCGACGGTGCTGTTGGACTGGCCGCACGATCAGTTGCCGAAGGGCATTGACCGCGCCGACTAGCTACCGCTCAGGCGGTGGGCAGCACGTCCACGACCTTGCGGCCCTTGCGCTGGCCGAACTGGACGGTGCCAGGGGCCAAAGCGAACAGAGTGTCGTCGCCACCGATGCCGACGTTCTGGCCGGGGTGGAACTTGGTGCCGCGCTGGCGGACGATGATGGTGCCGGTGTTGACCGGCTGACCGCCGAACACCTTGACGCCGAGGCGCTGTGCGTTGGAATCGCGGCCGTTGCGAGTTGAGCCGCCGCCCTTTGTCTTCGACATGTCAGCTCAGCCCTTCTTGATCGACGTGATCTCGACGACGTGGTACTTCTGGCGGTGCCCGTAGCGCTTGCGCTGGTTGGTGCGGCGCTTGTAGGTGAAGCCGTTGATCTTCGGGCCGGTGGCCATGCCGACCACCTTGGCCTTGACCGAGGCGCCCTTCAGCTGGGCGGGGGTGGCGAGGACGGTGTCACCGTCGACGACCAGCACCGGGGTGAGCGAAACTTCCGCGCCCTGCTCGGCATCGAGCAGTTCGACGTGCAGTTGCTGACCCTCGGAGACGCGGGCTTGTTTCCCGCCAGATGCGATCACTGCGTACATAGCCCTGAAATCCTAGCGACTTGGCGGACGTTCCCCTACTCGAAGAGCGAGAAGTCGACCTTGACGCCGCGACCCTCACAATTGGGGCACTGATCGGCGAAATTGACCAGCAAACCCTCCCCGATGCGCTTGCGGGTCATCTCCACCAGGCCCAGTTCGCTGATGTCGAACACCTGCGTGCGGGTCTTGTCCCTGGCCAGAGCGTGGCGGAAGGCATCCACCACCTTGCGGCGGTTGTCCTTGATCTCCATGTCGATGAAGTCGATGACCACGATGCCGCCGATGTCGCGCAGGCGCAGCTGCTTGGCGACCTCCTCGGCCGCCTCCAGGTTGTTCTTGAAGACGGTCTCTTCCAGGTTGGTGGAGCCCACGTTCTTGCCGGTGTTGACGTCGATGACGGTCAGCGCCTCGGTGTGCTCGATGATCAGGGATCCGCCGCTGGGCAGCCACACCTTGCGGTCCAGCGCCTTGTGCAACTGCTCGTGGATGTGGAACCGCTCGAACAGCGGCAGCCCGTCCTCCACCGCGTCGTAGTACTCCACTCGGTCCGCCAACTCGGGGTTGAACGCATTGACGTAGTCGTGCACCTCGCCGTGCAGACCGACGTCGTCGATCACCACCCCGCGGTACTCGGCGTTGAACTCCTCGCGGATCACCCGGACCGCCAGCTCGGGCTCGCGGTACAGCAGGGTAGGCCCGTTGGCCTTCTTCGCCTTGGCGTCGATGAGGTTCCACTGGTCCAGCAGGCGCGTCATGTCGGCGCGCAACTCGTGCTCGGTGGCGTGCTCCGCCGCGGTGCGCACGATCAGGCCGTGCTCGGCCGGCTTCACACGGTCGAGGATGTTGCGCAGGCGCTTGCGGACGTCGTCCGGAAGGCGCTTGGAGATGCCGTACGTCTTGCTGTTGGGGATCAGCACCACGAACCGGCCCGGGAGGGAGACCTCCTGGGTGAGGCGGGCACCCTTGGCCCCGATCGGGTTCTTGGTGACCTGGCAGACGATCAGCTGCTTGGAGCGCAGCATCTGCTCGATGCGCGGGTCCTTCGTCTTCTCGACGATGTCCTCCTGGTCGTACTGCACGTCGCCGCGGTACAGCACCGCGTTCTTCGGGGTACCGATGTCGACGAACGCGGCTTCCATGCCGGGGAGCACGTTCTGCACCTTGCCGACGTAGATGTTGCCGTGGATCTGACTGACGTCGTCGGCCGGGCGGCTGACGTAGTGCTCGATCAGGTTGCGGCCTTCCAGCACCGCCACCTGGGTGAGGTTGGGGCGCACCTGCACGCACATCAGGTAGCGACCGACGGGGCGGCCATTGCGCTCCCGACCGCGGCGGCGCTCCAACACATCCGCATCGAGTTCCTCGCGAGGTGCACCCCCGGGCCGCTGACCACCGCCACCGGAACCCGAGCCGCGACCTTTGCCACCGCGGCGGCGCTTCTTCTTCGCGCCACCCTCCCCCTCGGGCTTCGGAGCACCAGCCTGGCCCTGCGTGGGCGCACCCTGCTGCTGGCCCTTGGCCTTGCTCTTGGCCTGGCCCTGGCCCTGCTGGCGAGCAGGAGCAGCGGCCGCTTGGCCTGCGGGCGCGGGTCGTGTGTCGCCGATGCGCGGGCGCGCCGCCGGAGCGGGCGGCCGCGCTTCGCCGGCGTTCACACCGGGCTCGTCGCCGTCCGCATCGTCGTCGTCCGACTCGTCGTCGAGGTCGTCGTCGGCGACACCGTCCTCGCTGCCGGCCGGGCGCGGCTTCTTGCGGTTACGGCCGCCACGCGATCCACGGCGGCGCTTGCGGTTGGCCGGGCGAGCCGTCGGCTCGCCGATCTGTTCGCTGCCGTCCTGTTCGGTCGCGGCCTCAGACGTGTCGCTGGGCTCCTCGTGCTCGAGAGCATCCGGCGTCTCGATCTGGCTGTCGTCCATGTTGTGCGTCCCTTCTCATCCGCACCCCACCGGGGCGCGTGTCGCGACCGACGCGGCAGGAAGTGGTTCCTGGCGCATGCCATCGCGTTCGATCCATTGATGCGTGCGCAACACTCGGCCGGTCGCGTCGACCGGGTCGAGCGTGGGGAACATGGCGCCGACGAGTTCTGTCGGGCGCAGTCCCCTCCCGCTGGTGGCCAGCACTGCGCACAGTTGCGGCCGGGGGTCGTCGGCCACCGAAGTGACCGACAAGGTCTCGATGGCACCGCGCACGTCGTCCGTGCTGCGTTGCCCTTTGCGTTCACGCTCGATCGGCAGCTCGGCAGCAGCAAGCGTGCGCTCCGCGGCTGCCAGCGCCTGCGCGGCATCGACGCCCACCAGAGCCAGCTGCCAACGACAGGCCACGACGTCTTCCTGCAGGGAGGCGCTGCCGGCTTCGCATACGCCCATGCGGTCGACGGAGTACCCGACGGGCAACCCGGCGGCGAGGCGCACGGCCAGTTCGGCGGGTTCGGCGACTCCGCCCTCGGCAAGTTCGATGTCGAGGTACTCGGCGAGGCTCTCCGCAC
>CAZREK010000239.1:0-4248 GCA_964598965.1 uncultured Bifidobacterium sp.
GTCGACGACCTTTCGGAATCCTCGTCCTGACCCTTGCTCTGGTGGTGCCCGTGGGCATCACCTCCAGCCCGGCTGCCGCTGCTCTGCCGACCGCGATCGTCGCCCAACGCGGCGACCACAACACCACCGTCAGCAAGGTGCAGCGGGCGCTGACGACCGCTGGCTTTCCGCCGGCAGGTGGCGTGGACGGCCGTTTCGGCCCCGGCACTCAGGCGGCAGTCAACCGCTACCAGACCAGCGTGGGCCTGCCCGCAACCGGAATCGTCGACACGGCCACCGCCGTGCTGCTGAAGGTGGTGCCTGCCACCGCGCTGTTGCGCATCGGCAGCCGTGGGCCCGAGGTCGTGGTCATCCAGCAACAGCTGATGACGATCGGTGTCACGCTGATCGGTGGCGCAGACGGGGTGTACGGCTCGCGTACCGCCGCCGCCGTGAAGTCCTTCCAGTCGGCCCACCGTCTCTCGGCCACTGGCTCGATCGATGCGGGCACGGCCGCCCTCCTGGCGGTTGCAGCACAACAGGCTGCAGCGACCTCCACGACCACCACCAGCACCACGACGACCACCACCACCACCACGGCTTCGGCCACCAGCACGTCGACGACGACCACGACGACGACCACTGCACCCGCCACCACGACGGCCTCAGCCGGTGTAGCGCTGTTGGTGCGTGGTAACCGAAGCGCCGACGTGAAGTCGATGCAGCTGTTGTTGATCACCGTTGGCTTCGTGCCCCAAGGTGGCGCCGACGGCATCTACGGTGCCGCAACCGAGGCGATGGTGCGCGCCTTCCAGTCCCGCAGCGGACTGCCCGTCACGGGTGCGGTCGACGCCGCGACGCTGGCTGCGTTGCAGGCGGCAGTCGCCGCGTTGAGCACCACCCCTGGCCCGGCGGCCGGCGCTGTCGCCGCGGTGCCCGGCAACCACGGGGCGGTGAACTTGGAATATCTCCCGGTGCCGCGCACGTGCGCAATTCGCAGCTCCTTCGGGGCTCCGCGCTCGGGCGGCCGCAGCCACCAAGGCCTCGACATCATGTACCCGCTGGGCACCCCGATCTACGCCGAGCGGGCGGGCACGATCACCAAGATCAACAAGAACTACGCCGGCTCGCTGGCGGGCAACGCCGTGTACCTCACCTTGACGGACGGCACCTACTTCTTCCATGCGCACCTCGACCGCTTCGCCGACGGGTTGACCGTCGGGATGCAGGTACCCGCGGGTGCGTTGATCGGGTACATCGGCTCCACCGGCAACGCCAGCGGGCCGCACCTGCACCTCGAGATCCACCCTCGCGGTGGCGCGGCGGTCGACCCCTACCCGATCGTCAAGGCTGCCAGCGGCTGCTAACTCTCGCGCGCAGCGTCACATTTCTCGCGCGCACCGTTGCATTTCGCTCAAGAAACCGTAAAGCTATGGATGAGTGTTGTCGACACCACACTGTGCAGGAGGTGACATGTCGCGACGCAACCGATCACTGATCTCGTGGACCCTCGCGACCGGCACCCTGCTCGGCTGCGGCTTCCGCGTCCCTGCGACCGCCTCCGCTGCACCGGCGGCGGTCGCCACCGTCTCCCCCAGCGGGTTGGTGTACACGGTCCAGAAGGGCGACTCGCTCACGCGCATCGCCAACCAGTTGGGGGTACCCCTCGCTGACCTGCTGTCGCTGAACCACCTCACTCGCTCCAGCGTCATCGTCCCCGGGCAACACCTGCAGGTGCCCAAGGGCGGTCATCTCCCCGCAGGGAACCCTGGCGCGGCGCAGGTGTACACGGTGCAGAAGGGCGACTCGCTCCTGCGCATCGCCAGCAAGATGGGCGTCACCCTCGACCAGCTCCTCGCAGCCAACGGGCTGCAGAAGTCCAGCGTCATCGTGCCGGGCCGCCAGCTCGTGGTTCCCGCCGGTGGCACGCTGCCCACGACGGCGGGTACGACATCGAGTGGCAAGTCGGTGGCGGCCGCTCAGACATACACCGTCCAGAAGGGCGATTCGTTGGTACGCATCGCCAACCGGATGGGCGTCACGCTCAACCAGTTGCTCGAGGCCAACGGCCTTCAGAAGACCAGCGTGATCGTCCCCGGTCGTCAGCTGAAGGTTCCTGCCGGCGGCACCCTTCCTGCAGCCACTGACTCGTCCTCCGTCGGCACCGCTGCGGCTCCCGCCAGCAAGCCGACCACGAGCCCAGCGGCGAGCGGTCAGACCTACACCGTGCAGAAGGGCGAGAGCTTCACCCGCATCGCTTTGAAGCTCGGCGTCTCCGTCGCCGATCTGCTGGCGGTCAACGGTCTGCAGCGACACAGCGTCATCCACCCCGGCACCACGCTGAAGGTGCCTGCTGGTGGCCACGTCCCCGCCGGTGCCCCTGCCACCGGCAACAGCCAGGTCGACACCGTGATCGCCTTCGCTCGCGCGCAGTTGGGCGAACCGTACCGGTTCAACGCCGCCGGCCCCGACGCATGGGACTGCTCCGGCCTCACACTGGCGGCCTACGCCAAGATCGGCGTCAAGCTGCCCCACTACAGCGCAGCGCAGGCCAAGTTGGGCACTGCCGTCGATTGGCGGAACTCCCCCATTCGCCCCGGCGACCTCGTGTTCCTGGAGAGCTCGAAGGGCAGCGGCGTGATCAGCCACGTCGGCATCGCCATCAGCGCGACTCAGTGGATCCAGGCTCCGCAAGCTGGTGACGTGGTGCGCATCGGCAACATCCCCACCAGCCGCATCGTCGCTGTTCGCCGCTTCGTCAACTCCTGACGGTCTGCTGAACGGCGGCCGCCGGTTCGCTCAGCGAACGGCGACCAGATCGACGACGAACACCAGGGTCTCGCCACCCTTGATGACGCCACCTGCACCACGGCTGCCGTAGCCGAGGTCGGGAGGGATCGTGAGGCGGCGACGGCCACCGACGCGCATGCCCTTCACGCCGCGATCCCAACCCTCGATAACCTCGCGGGCGCCGAGTCGGAAATCGAAAGTCTCGCCGCGGTTCCAGCTGGCGTCGAACTCTTTGCCGTTGCTCCACGCGACGCCGGCGTAGTGCACGACCACGCGCTTGCCAACTGTGGCCTCGTCGCCATCGCCGACGACCTCGTCCTCGATGAGCAGTTCGGCGGGCGGGTTGCCCTCAGGAATGGTGATGATCGGCTTGTCCGGCATGGGGTCACCCTACCGCCAGCGCTGGTCAGCCTCCGGCGGCGATCAGCGCCACAGCCACCGCCGTGGTGCCGACACCGATGGTCTGCCACCACCGCATGCGTTCGCGGTTGAACACCACCGACAGCAGTACGGCCACGGTGGCGAACTGCGAAGAGGCGACCGACACCGGGCCGGTGGCGCCACGCTGGAATGCAGCCTGCAGCGCACCGATCGCGACCAGGCCGAGCGCTCCGGCAAGAATCGCCGGCGTGCGACCGTGCCGGGGAGCCAGCATCGGCTCGGAGCGCGCGACGCCGATGACGAGCAGGAGCACGAGGGCGGCGAAACGTTGCGCCACCACCGGGGCGATGCCGGCATCGCTGCTGATCTCACCCATCATCGCGAACGCCGCGCCGAAGGCCACTCCGCTGCTGATACCCAAGGCCGCTCCGACGGCCACGCTGCCCGTGCCACCAGGGGTGTACGAGGTGAGCACCAGTGCGACGATTCCCAATGCCATTCCGACAGCTGCGGTCGTACCGGTGTCGACACCGTTGATCATGTCCCATGCGACCGGCACCGTCGCGAGCAGCACCGACGCGAGCGGAGCGACGATCCCCATCCGAGCTGCGGCATAGCCGCGATAGATCAGGATCAGACCGGTCAGGTTGCCGATACCGGCGACTGCGCCCAGCAACATGTCGTGACCGATCCAACGTGCGTCGGCCACCAGCAAGAGCAACGGTGACATCAGCGCGCTGGTACCGACGGCCGTGCGAGTGACCGTGATCGCGGGAACACCGGAACGGGTGGCTCGGGCGCCGAACAGGTCCGAAGTGCCGAGCAGGATGGCAGCGACGATCGCCAGTGTCAGTGCCGCGCCCATGCCTGGCGACCCTAGCGAGTGCGCCTCCGATCGCGGCGACCCAATACTCCGGCGCAGCGTGTACGTTGCGGCCATGGCGCTCCCCCAACACGGCATGCCCCGCGACGAGGTGCTCTCCCGTCTCGAGTCGTACAAGGCAAACGACATTCGCTGGCGCGACGGCCGCGCGTTCTCACTCGTGTACCACGGTGGCGATGAGGATCGCCCAGGCGTACACGTCGATCTGGTCCTGC
>CAZREK010000240.1:0-4237 GCA_964598965.1 uncultured Bifidobacterium sp.
CCGGTGAGATCGCAGATCTCGGCGCGCACGCGCACGTACTGGCCGTGGATCTTCAGGTTCGTCGCACCTTCCAGCAGCTGCCGCCCGCGTGTGCCCTCGGCCTGGAAGCCGACGAGCGCGACCGAGTTCTTCGGGTCGGGCAGGAAGCTCTTCAAGTGGTGCACCACTCGCCCGCCGCTGGCCATGCCCGCGCCGGCGATGATGATCGCCGAGCCATGGTTGTGGCTCACGCGCTTGCTGCCCTCCGTGTCCAGCACCTCTTCCAGCCGGGGCAGGTCGAGGATGTTGGCGCGGCCCCAGAACTCGCGGCTGACGTCGGTGGCTTCGTCGCCCAGCGCGGTGCGGTAGATCGACAGTGCGGCCAACGCCATCGGGCTGTCGACGTAGATCGGTACCGGCGGCAGGCGGCCCTCACGATGCAACTCGTGCAGGTGGTACAGGACCACCTCCGTGCGGTCCACCGCGAACGCAGGGATCACCACCACGCCGCCGCGGTCGACGGTGCGATTGATCAGGTCGGCCAATCGCTCGACGGTGCCGTTGGCCATGTGGCGGCGGTCGCCGTACGTGCTCTCCACCATCACCCAATCGGCCTCACCGATCGGCGTCGGCGAGACAAGGAAGGGGTGTTCCTCGCGACCGAGATCGCCGCTGAGCACGAGGGACACGTCGCCGAACCGCACCCTGGTGATCGCCGAGCCAAGAATGTGCCCGGCAGGCGCGTACTGCACCTCGATGCCGTCCACCGGAGAGAACGAGTCGCCGAACCCCACCGGATGCAGCCGGTCGAGCGCCGACCATGCATCGTCCTCGGTGTACAACGCCAACGCCGGGTGGTGACGGGAGAAGCCCTTCCGGTTGGCGTAGCCCGCTTCCTCCTCCAGCAGCCGCCCGCTGTCGGGCAGCACTACGGACATCAGCTTGCCGGTGTCGTAGGTCACGTACACCGGTCCGCGGAAGCCCTCCTTCACCAGCCGCGGCAAGTAGCCGCAGTGGTCCAGGTGGGCATGGGTGATCACGATCGCGTCCAACGACGCAGGGTCGATGGGGAACGGCGCCCAGTTGCGCTCGCGGAGTTCCTTCAAGCCTTGGAACAATCCGCAGTCGAACAGGACGCGAGATCCCTCGTGTTCGAGGAGATGGCGGCTGCCGGTGACCGTCCCGACACCGCCCAATGGGGTGAGGGTCATCATACCTTCACTGAGCACCCGGTGTCAGCCGGCGGCCAGAGCCGAATGGCACCTCTCGTAGCGATGCCCTTCGGCACCCTCCGGAGCCAGGTCGAGGTCGCGCCGGATCACGGTCGGGGCATCGGCGAAGAACGCGCACGCTGCGGCGAAGCCTGACTCGCTGTACTCGATGTCGAAGACCAAGTCGCCGTAGACGGCGGTGAACTCACCGCACTCGTCGTACTCGCCGCACTGTTCCGTCACCGCGAAGTCGAAGCCGATGTGGGTGTCCAGCAGTTCGACCGTGTTCTTCTGCGCTACGGCCAAGCCACGCACGTGGGCCAGGCCGACGATGGTGGTGGCGTACTCGATGGTCTCCGCACGCCCGAAGGCGAGACGCTCGTACCGGCTGAAAGTGTCGAGGTTGTCGAACTCCACCGCGTCGAAGCCTGCGGCCGCGCAGCGCTCGACCATCTTCTCCACCGACCCTGCTGCCAGCGAGCGGTTGCCGGCGGTCGACAGGTCGATCACGAACTCGCCCGGCCACTCGGGGTCTTCCACGTCGGACACCAGTTCCTCCGGCCACTCGACCCCCGGCTGGCTCTGGAAGGCATTGACGTAGCAGACGTCGTAGATGTCACCGCCCGCCGCCGCGCCGTCCTGCCAGTCGCGCGCCACCATTTGCACACCCTGGGGTAGCTGGCCGTCGCCGCCGAGTTGGTAATCGAACGGTGCCACCGGTGGCAACGTCAGCGTGCGTGGCGTCGCGGTCTCGTCGCCGGATGCACATCCGGCGACCAGCACCACGAGAGCGATGGCGAGTCGCCTCAGGCGATCTTCTCCACGCTCAGCTCGCCGCGCTCGTTCTGGGCTCGCAGGACCTTCTTGTCGAACTTGCCGACGCTGGTCTTGGGTACCTCGGGAACGAACGCCCACCGCTCGGGCAGCCAAAACTTGGCGGTGCGTTCGCTGAGCCATGTGCGCAGCTCGTCGGCGGTGGCCTCGGCCCCCGGCTTCAGCACCACGCAGGCCAACGGCCGCTCGTCCCAACGATCATCGGGCACACCGATCACCGCCGCCTCCAGCACCGCCGGGTGACCCATGATCGTGTTCTCCAGGTCCACCGAGCTGACCCATTCGCCGCCGGACTTGATGACGTCCTTGGCGCGGTCGCTGATCATCACGAAGCCGTTGGGCAGCACCGAGGCGACGTCGCCGGTGCGCAGCCAGCCGTCGTTGAACTTGGACGGGTCGTTGGACTTGCCGTCCGGGTCGTAGTACGCCCCGGTGATCCACGAGCCGCGCACTTCGATCTCGCCCAGCGACTCGCCGTCCCAGGGCTGCACCGTGCCGTCGTCGGCGGTGATGCGCAGCTCCACGCCCGGCAGGATGCGACCGGTCTTCACGCGCCAGTCGGTCTCGGACAGATCGCCGCGGTGCTTGGGCGGGTGGCTGATCGCGCACACCGGGCTGGTCTCGGTCATGCCCCAACCCTGCATCACCGGCAAGTTCCACTGGTTGCGGAACCCTTCGATCAGACCACGCGGCACGGCCGAACCGCCACACATGACACCGCGGAAGCAGCTCATGTCCGTGTTCGGCGCGTTGTGCAGCAGGTCGTTGAGCACCGTGGGTACCGCGCCGGTGAGCGTGGGGCGAGTGTGCTCGATGATCTTGGAGATGTGCGCCGCCTGCAGGTATTGCTGCGGGAAGATGACGTCGGCGCCCACCATCCAGGCTGCGTACGGCGTGCCCCATGCGTTGGCGTGGAACATCGGCACGATCACCAGCATGCGGTCGTCCTGCCCGAGAGCGATGTTGGCGGTGGAGGTGACCATCAGCGAGTGCATGTACGTGCTGCGATGGCTGTACATGACGCCCTTGGGGTTGCCCGTGGTGCCGCTGGTGTAACACATCGCCGCGCCGGCGTTCTCCCGCATCTCGGGGTACTTGTAACCCGGCTGCTCCGCGGCCAGCAGCGTGTCGTAGTCCAGCAGGCCGTCGCCCAACATGCTGGCATCGCCGGGACCCTTCACGATGATGTGGCGCACGTTGGGGATCTGGTCGCGCACTCGTGCCAGCAAGGGCGCGATCGAGGCGTCGACGATGATCACTTGGTCGTCGGCGTGGTTGATGACGAACGCCAACTGCTCGGGGAACAGGCGGATGTTCAGCGTGTGCAACACCGCACCCATGCACGGGATGGCCAGGTAGGCCTCCATGTGGGTCTGGTTGTTCCACAAGAAGGTGCCCACGCGGTCGCCTTCACGCACACCCAGGCGGGCGAGTGCAGCGGCCAGCCGATCGGCGCGATCGGCGACCTCGGCGAAGGAGGCGTCGGTGTAGCCGTCACCGGTGTACGTGATCACCCGGCTTTCGGCGTGGACCTGCCGGCCGTACTCGAAGATCGGCAACAAGGTGAGTTGGTAGTCGTCCTGCATCGTGCTCTGGAGCATGAACCGGCAGAATAGGCGACCGTGAGTGCATCCCTCGCCCCGCAGCAGACCATCGTCACCCTCGACCTGGAAGGGGTGATGGTGCCCGAGATCTGGATCGCGGTCGCCGAACGCACCGGCATCGAGGCACTGCGTCGCACCACCCGCGACGAACCGGACTACGACGTGCTGATGAAGGGCCGCCTGGCCTTGCTGGACCAGCACGGGCTGACGATGAGCACGATCAGCGACGTCATCGCCGGGTTGGAACCGATGGAAGGTGCCCGGGCCTTTCTCGACGCGCTTCGCGCTCGCACGCAGGTGGTGATTCTCAGCGACACGTTCGAGCAGTTCGCCGCCCCGCTCATGCGTCAGCTGGGCATGCCCTCCATCCTGTGCCACCAGCTGATCGTGCAGGACGACCGCATCGTCGACTACGCGCTGCGCATGCCGGACCAGAAGCGTCACGCGGTCAACGCGTTCCGTGGGCTGAACTACCGCGTCGTCGCCGCGGGCGACTCGTACAACGACTCGGCGATGCTCGGCGCCGCCCACGCCGGGTTCTGGTTCCACGCGCCCGACGCCATCGCCGCCCAGTTCCCCCAGTTCCCCGCCACCCACAACTACGACGAG
>CAZREK010000241.1:0-4198 GCA_964598965.1 uncultured Bifidobacterium sp.
CGTCGTTCACGCAGGGCCAGCATGTGGTCGAGGTCATCTACTGGAAGGTCGTCGAGGGCCGCGAGCGCGCCCACACCTTCAGCTGGACGTTCTCCGTCTTCTGAGGCGCTGCCGATCAGCCGAGGCGCAGCGTCTCCAGCGGCTCCAGGCGCGCGGCGCGGACGGCCGGGTACAAGCCGGCGACGACGGAGATCACCACCGCCAGCGCGATCCCGCCGGGTACCAACAGCGGTTGCAGGGTGAACACCCAGCCCGCGATGCCGACACCGACGCCGATGGCCGCCACCCCCAGGGCGACGCCGAGCACCCCACCGAGCACCCCGACCACCACCGCTTCGAAGATGAACTGCAGGGCGATCGTGCTGCGGGTGTGGCCGAGTGCACGGCGGATGCCGATCTCGCTGGACCGTTGGATGACCGAGATGGACATCACGTTGGCGATGCCGATACCGCCGACGATGATCGCCAACAGACCCATGGACACCACGATCAGCTGCAGCTGCCGGTCGCTCTGGGCGGCCAGTTCCAGTGCCTCGGACTTGAGTTCGGTCTGCACCTCGTCGGGGCCACCGAGGCTGATTGCGGTGCTCAGCGCATCGGCGGTCTCGTCCTCCGTGCCATCCTGTGCGCGCACGTACAGCTTGTTGGGCAACACGTCGTCGTCCAGGAAGTCGTCCTCCGCGGTCGCGAACGGCACGAACACAGCGTTGTCGAAGCCCGGCTCCAGCTCCACGCGATCAAGAATGCCGATCACCGTGTACTCCTTGCCGTTGAGGAGGATGGAGCGTTGCTCGTCGGGCAAGACCTCGAACTCGCGGGCGAGGCCGAGGCCGATCACCGCCGCGCGCACACCGTTCTCCTCGTCGAAGCGGCTGAGCCAGCGACCGGCCACCAGATCCACCTGCAGCACGGCGGGCAGCTGCGCGTCGGCGGCCAGCACGGGGACGGGCACCGTCTCGTACGCGTCGGTGGCCTCCTCGTAAGGGGCAACGATGATGTTGGACATCTCGAGCACCGCACTGACCGCATCCACCGAGCGCACGGTGAACGCGCGATCGACGGCATCCGCTGGCAGTGTGGGATTCTGCACGCCGAAGCTGCTGGATGCGCTGGCCTCGATGAGGTTGGTGCCCAGCTCGTCGACCTTGCGTTTCAGGTCGCCTTTGGCGCTGTCAGTCAGCCCGACCGCGGCGATGATCGCCGCGACGCCGATGGTGGGCCCCATCAGCAGCAGGGCGGTACGCACCTTGCGAGCGAACAACCCGGTGAGTGCGACCCCGACGAGCTCGCGCTGCCGGCTCACGCGGGCACCTTCTTCTCGTCGGACACGATGCGACCGTCGCGCATGCGCACGTGCCGCTCCGCGGCCTGACCGACGGAAGCATCGTGGGTGACGAGCACGATCGCTCGCTCGGGCGACTGCAGCGAGGCGAGGATGCCCATCACGTTCTCCGCATTCTTGGAGTCGAGTGCGCCCGTCGGCTCGTCGCCGAGCAGGATCTTCGGCTCCGTCACCAGTGCGCGGGCCAAGGCAACACGCTGTTGCTCGCCGCCGCTGAGCTGCACCGGTCGGTGGTCATGCCGATGGGCCAGACCCACCCGGTCGAGCGCGGCGATCGCGCGGTCCGCCCGTTCGCGCGGCTTCAGCCCGCGGTACAGCAAGGCGGTCTCCACATTGGCCTGCGCGTCGAGATGCGGGATGAGGTGGAACTGCTGGAACACGAACCCGATCTCGCGCCCGCGCACGAGGCTGCGCTCGTCGTCCGGCATCGCGGAGACTTCTTCGCCACCGACCAGGATGCGGCCGCTGGTGGGCAGGTCGAGGCAGCCGAGCAGACCCAGCATCGTGGACTTGCCCGACCCGGAGGGACCCATGATCGACAGGAAGTCACCGGGCATGATCCGCAGCGACACCGAGTCGAGAGCCGTCACCATCGCGTCGCCCGACCCGTAGCAGCGCGAGACGTCGATCAGTTCCAGCAGCGGGTCGTCGCCCACGTCAGCCACCTCAGCCTGCGCCGGGGTCGGCGGCTGCGTCCACGTCGACGATGACCAATTCGTCACCCTTCAGGCCGCTGGTGATCTCCACCCATTCGCCGTCGATGAGGCCGATGGTGACACGGACACGGGTGATCGTGCCGGCGTCGTTGATCACGCGTACCTCGTCGCCGCCGCCCGAACGAAGGACCGCAGCGACCGGGACGGCCAGTACACCGGTTCGTTTCGCCAGTGTCACGTCGATCGTTGCACCGGCACCATCGACGGCGTCGATGACCCCTGCCACGGTGACGGTGCCTTCATAATGCTCGGCGCCTGTCTCGTCGATGACTGCCGTGTCATCGAGGGTGGCGATCACCCCCTCCAACTCCAGATCGCTGGAGTCCAGGCTGACCACGACCTCCTGACCGACGGACAGCTTCGCCCGGTCGGTGGCCGACACGATCAGCTTGACGGTGAACACGGGCTCCGTGAGGGTGACGACCGGCGAACCCTGCAGCACGAACTCGCCTTCGTCGACCTCCACCTTGCCGACGCGGGCGGGCCAGTCGGCCACCACCATGTCGCTGGGCAGGAACACCACATCGTCATCGATCGTGCTGATGCCAACACTGACCTTCGACGTGCCTTTGCGCATCACCACGGTGCCGGTGAGCGTCTTGTAGTCCACGCCGGGCGTTGCCGTGCCGCTGACCGAGTAGTTGATCGAGGTGTTCTGCGACACCGGGACGTCGGACACGAAGGAGAACCCGCCCGCGCCACCTTCGGGAATGCGGCCGCCACCAACGAGGGTGATCTCCGGCAGGTCAGAGGACTCGATGGTCACCGTGGCCGACGAGGGACTGCCCGGCTGGTAGTGCGGCGTGGGTGGGTTGCCGGCCTCGGGCACTACCGACACCACCAGTTGTTCGTCCACCTCCACCACACGATCGCGGCGCATCTGCACCTGCAGGGTGGCGGTGCGGTTACCGGCGGCGATCACCACGTCGTCCGGCAGCACCTCGCTGTAGTCGTCACCGTTGACCGCTGTGCCGCTGACCGCGATGGTGAGGTCGATGTCCAGGTTGGACTCCACGGTGGAGGTGAACGTGAACGTCACCGTGCCGCCCTCGCTGACCACAGCGTCGGAGGCGCGCACTGTCACCACCGGCATCAGGTCGCTGCCGTTGGCGTTGATGCGGATGCGCACTTGGTTGGCGGGCCCGACCTCGTACGTGGGGTCGTTGCCGAACTGGTCGGTCAGCGAGACGACCACTTGCTCCTCATCCTCGATCACCTGGTCGACGAAGATCGGCACCTGCACCTGGTAGCTGGTCTGCCCAGCAGGGAACAGGAAGCTGTTGTCGATGCGCTGGTAGTCGGCACCCTTGTTCGGGTTGGTGCCGGCCGTGGCATCGCCGCCGATGGTGAGGTCGATGGTGGTGTTGTTCAACGGCGCCGGCGAGGCGGTGAAGGTGAGAGTCACCAGGCCGCCCTCGTCCACGTTCAGGAAGTCCGCGGTGACCTCGATGGTGGGCTTCTCCGGCGTGCCGTTCACTCGCGAGGGCCCGTCCGTCACCTCCGGCAGGCTGGGCTCCACGGTGAAGGCAGCGGTGTTCTGGCTGCCCATCTGGTAGCCCGCTGAGTTGTTCATCAACGAGACGGTGATCGTCTCGGTTCCCTCCGGCGTAGCGCCGCCGTAGCCGTGGTCAACCTGCCACTCGGTGAGCGCATCGCGTGTCTCCTCGGTGAACAGCTCGTCGACCGAACCGATCGTGTAGCCCGCGGCCGTCAGGATCTTCTCGAGTTGCAGCACATCGGGACCGTCGGAGCCAACATCGAGTTGCCGGTAGAACGCGAAGTCGCCGGCCACTGCGACCGCAGCGCGCCCATCGAGCGCGAACAGTGAATCCCCGGTTTCGATCGTGTCACCGTCGTCGACGTTGACGTTGCTGACCTTGCCGTCGACGGGCAGGTTGATCGTCTGCACTTCTTCGCGCCGCACCTCACCGTTGATGCTGAGCACGTCGTCGAGGTCGCGTCGCTCCACGGCGCGAGGCACGATCAACAGTTGACGCGACCCACCCTCGTCCGCCGTCATTCGGCCCACGAACACGGCGGCAACCACCAGCACGCTCACACCCGCGCCGGCGAGGATCATCTTCTTGCGCCGCTCGCGTGCCCGCCTGCTGAGCTTGATCTTCGGCGGCTTGCCGCCGCT
>CAZREK010000242.1:0-4193 GCA_964598965.1 uncultured Bifidobacterium sp.
CTCGTCGTTCATCGTGGTCGATCTCGGCAGCACCAACGGCACCAAGGTGAACGGAGCACGCATTCAGGGTGAGCACACCCTCGCTGACGGCGATGTCGTCAGCGTGGGGCCGCTCAGCATGCGCTTCGAGGCATCGTGAGCGACGCTCAGCTCAACGTCCTCAACTACGCCCTGCTGGCTCTCATCTATCTGTTCTTCGCGCGCGTCCTGTGGGCCGTCTGGAGCGAGGTCCGCGGGCCGCGCCCCGGCGTGCACGTTCCCACTGGTGCCGCCGCTCGCGTCGGTGCACCGGTTGCGCCACCGCTGCCTGCTCGTGGGCGCTCGAAGCGCGGCGCGGGGCAGCGGCTCGTCGTGCTGCAGCCCAAGGTGCGCAAGGGTTCCGCCTACCCCGTAGGTGGCGAGATCACCATCGGCCGTTCGCCCAGCTGCGCAATCGGCCTGCCCGACGACACGTTCGCGTCCGGTCTGCACGCGCGCGTCTTTCGTCGCGACGGCAGCATGTGGGCCGAGGATCTCGGCAGCACCAACGGCACCCACGTGAACGGCAAGCGCATCGATGTGGTCACCGCGCTGGAAGTCGGCGACCGGTTGCAGGTCGGCAGCACGATCTTCGAGGTGCAGTGACGTGACCACTTCGCTGCCCACCCTCGCCTGGGGCGCGTCCACCCACCCGGGCCGCGTTCGCGAGGGCAACGAAGATGCGTTCGTCGCCGAACCGATGGTGTTCGTCGTCGCCGACGGGATGGGCGGCCATCAGGCGGGCGAGGTCGCCAGTGCGATCGCGGCCAAGACGCTGCACGATCGCTTGGGCAACGGTGCGGCCACCATCGACGTCGCGGTCGCGGCAGTGGTGGAGGCCAACGCGGCCATCTTCCAGGCCGCGCACACCAACCTCGATCAGCGCGGCATGGGCACCACCCTCACCGCGATGGTGGTGCTGCCCACCACCGACGCCGGTGCGCGCCTCGCGGTACTGAACGTCGGCGACAGCCGCACCTACGTGTTGCGCGGCGGCCGCTTGCGGCGCATCAGCGTGGATCACAGTTACGTGCAAGAGCTGGTGTCCACCGGGCACATCTCCGAGGCCGAGGCGCGCAACCACCCGCGGCGCAACATCGTCACTCGCGCATTGGGCATCGAGCCCAGCGTGCGTGTCGACACGTGGGTGCTGCCGTTCGTGCGCGGTGACCGTTACGTGCTGTGCAGCGACGGCCTGGTGGACGAGGTCGACGACCGTGAGATCGCCGATGTGCTGGCCGTCCATGCATCGCCGCAGGCCGCGGCCGAAGCGTTGGTCGATGTCGCTCTGCGCCACGGTGGCCGCGACAACGTCACCGTCGTCGTCGTGGATTCGCTGGAGGGCGACGAGCCGCCGCGTGACGACTCGGACCTCAACATCGACCTCAGTTGGGACGAAGCGCAGGTCAACGAGCGACTTGCCGAACGGCTGGTCGACGCGGAAGCGGGCTCACCCCCCGCCACCGATCCCACGCCAGTCGGTGCGCCTGTACCCCACCGCGGCATCCTCAGCCGCGGTGTGATCATGTTCGGTGTCGCCTTGGCGGCCATCGTCACGGCCACCGTCGTCCTGCTGGTGTCGGTCGGCGGCAACGACTCGCCGGCGCCCACCACCACGACGACCTCCACGACGGTGCGTACCACCACCACGACGGCGCCCACCTCCACCACCATCCGCACATCCACGACGGCGAACTTCCCCACCACCACGAAGCGGTGACGCGATGAGCACAGGGTCCCCCCTTGCGACCGCCCGCCGGCGCAGCGAGTTCGGCTTGGTGATCATGGCGGCCACGATCACGGGCGCGGCGTACGTATTGGCCTCGTTGGGGAAGAACTCCACGATGCCCGCCATCATCGTGCCCTTCCTGATCGCGTTGCTCGGTCTGCTGGTGGTGGCCGACCTCGCCACGCGCTGGCTGGCACGCGGCGCCGACGCCACGCTGCTGCCGCTGGCCGCACTGTTGCACGGGTTGGGCTATGTGATGATCGCCCGTCTCAGCGAGCGTCGTGCGGCGTTGCAGACCACGTGGTCGTTCATCGCCATCGTCGCTTTCGTGTTGGTGCTGCTGGTGGTGCAGCGGCCGCCCGACCTCGCTCGCTACAAGTGGACGTTCCTGTTCTTCGGCGCCGGCGCGCTGCTGTTGCCGCTGGTGCCGGGCATCGGGTCCAGCGTGGGCGGGGCGAAGATCTGGGTCTCGGTCGGCCCGGTGAACATTCAGCCCGGCGAGTTCGCCAAGATCGCGCTGGCGCTGTTCTTCGCCGCCTACCTGGCGGAGAACCGCGAACTCATCGCGGCCGGCACCGCCCGCCTCGGCCCGTTGCGCATTCCGGAGATGCGCTACATCCTCCCCATCACCGCCGCCTGGGGCTTCGCCGTCGCGGTGATGGTGGCGGAGAAGGACCTCGGCTCGGCGCTGCTGTTCTTCACCCTGTTCACGGTGATGATGTGGGTCGCCACCGAGCGCGCCGTCTTCCTGGTGATCGGTCTGCTGCTGTTCTCCGCTGCGGCCTACATCGCGTGGAAGCTGTTCGACGTGGTGCAGACACGCGTCGACATCTGGCTCGACCCCTGGAGTCGCTACGAGGGCAAGGGTTACCAACCCGCGCAGGCGATGTTCGCCTTCGCCAACGGTGGTGTCGGCGGCACTGGCCTGGGCCTGGGCAACCCCAGCAAGATCCCGGCGGCGAGCACCGACTACGTGTACGCCGCCCTCGGTGAGGAGCTGGGGCTCGTCGGCGCCACCGCGATCATCATCGCCTTCCTGTTGCTGCTGGGAGCCGGTCTGCGCATCGCCGTGCGTGCCGAGCGGGCATTCGAGAAGCTGCTGGCCACCGGCCTCACCACGATCATCGCCATGCAAGCGTTCATCATCATCGGCGGTGTGCTGCGGCTGGTGCCGCTCACCGGCATCACGCTGCCGTTCGTCAGCTACGGCGGCAGCAGCCTGCTGGCCAACTATGTGCTGCTGGCCCTGCTACTACGCATCAGCGACTCTGCGGCTCGCCAGAGTGGCGACCTGCCGAACGAGCTGACCCTGGGTGAGCGCATGGAAGCTCGCCGCCTGCGCAAGCAAGGGGCGGCTGTATGAATCAGCAGATCCGCAAGCTGGTGGCCGGCCTGCTGGCGTTGTACGTCGCGTTGTTCGTGTCGTTGAACTTCACCCAGGTGGTGCACAAGGACGAGCTGGATGCGAACCCGCTGAACAACCGGCAGACCATTCGCGACTTCAACCGGCCGCGAGGCCCGATCGTGACAGCCGACGGTGTCGTGGTGGCGCAGAGCGTGCCGACCACTGGCGACGACGAGTTCAAGTATCAGCGCGTGTATCCGCTGGGCGACCTGTTCAGCAATGTCACCGGCTACTACACGTACAGCTTCGGCAGCACGCAGGTGGAGCGCACGCAGAGCGACGTGCTGCTGGGCGACACCGCGGCGCAGACGGTCAACGGACTGTTCGGTGGCAACGACAACTCCGGCTCGGTGCGCCTCACCCTGCGCGCCGATGTGCAGCAGGTGGCGGCGGAGGCCCTCGGGGATCGCGAGGGGTCGGTGATCGTGATGGACCCCAACACGGGAGCGATCATCGCCATGGTCAGCTACCCGCGCTACGACGCCAACGCGGTCGCGGTGCACGACACCAAGGCGGCCGAGGACGCGCTCACCTTCCTCGACGCCTACCCCGGCAAGCCGCTCCTGGCCAACGCGTACCAGGAGAACTACATGCCCGGCTCCAGCTTCAAGATCATCACCACCGCGATCGCGCTGGAGAATGGTGTCACCAGCCTGGACCGCAGCTGGCCGGACGAGAAGGAATGGACCCCGCCGCAGACCAACGACCCCATCCAGAACTACGCGGGGCACACCTGTGGTGGATCGATGGTCGAGGTCTTCTATCGCAGCTGCAACATCCCCTTCGCGCAGATGGCCAGCGAACTCGGTCCCGATCGCATGGCGGCGGGAGTCGCCGCCTGGGGCATCGGTGAGAAGCTGCCCATCGAGGTGCCGGGCGCCGCGGCCAGCAGCTTCTGCGGCAATGTCAACCCCTGCACCGCCGACTTCTTCCGCGACCGCACGGCCAACGAACTGGACGTGATCGGCTTCCAGGTCGTCACCGTCGGCCAGCGCGCGTCGGACGTGGCGCGCGAATGGTTCGCCGCCAACCGGTACCAGG
>CAZREK010000243.1:0-4164 GCA_964598965.1 uncultured Bifidobacterium sp.
GTGCCCTACCGCCCAGGGGAACCGAGGTGGACGTGCCCGGCGCAGGACTCGTGACTCGGCTCGAGTTGACGCTTATCGTGACATTTTCATCTACGGAAGATGCGACGGCATTCACTGATTGGTACAGCGACCAGATTCTGAAGGACGAGCTGCTGATGATCGATGGCAGCCGGTACACGTTCTACAAGTCCTCTGACCGGGTGTGGCTCTTCGACCTCAATGAACACACCGGCGTTCTCCGACGCACAGCCATTTGTAGCCTCCTCAGTCATTTGGAAGGCCATCTTGACGAGGCCACGCTGCTGCTCGTCGAGAGCGATTGAGGCAAGCGCCGACCAGCGGAAGTCGGCTCCATATCGACGCGCATCGGTCAGGGCGCGTTCGTCGTTAGCATCGCTCCAATGGCCCGTCACCTCACCGTCGCTGCTGCCCAGATGGGTCCCGTGCAGAAGGAGCACACGCGCGAGCAGGTGGTGCAACGTCTGATCGCCTTGTTGCAGCAGGCCCATCGCATGGGCGCGGAGCTGGTGGTGTTCCCCGAGCTGGCGCTCACCACGTTCTTCCCGCGGTGGTTCGTCGACGACATCAGCGAGGCCGACCACTGGTACGAGCGCAGCATGCCCAACGCAGCTACGCAGCCGTTGTTCGACGAGGCCAAGCGCCTGGGCGTGGGCTTCTGTCTCGGCTACGCGATCATCGACGCGGACGGTCGCCGCTGGAATGTGCAGACGCTGGTGGAGCGCGACGGCAGCATCGTCGCCACCTACAAGAAGACGCACATCCCCGGTCACGAGCATCACGAACCCGACCGCCCGTTCCAGCATGCGGAGCGCTACTACTTCGAGCCCAGCCCCGACGGTTTCGGCGTGTGGCGCGCGTTCGATGGCCTGGTGGGGATGATGATCTGCAACGACCGTCGCTGGCCGGAGAGTTACCGCGAGATGGGTCTGCAGGGCGTGGAGGTGATCCTTTGCGGTTACAACACGCCCATCCACTACGTGCCCGACCCCAGCCAGGACATCCTGCAGGGCTTCCACAACGCGCTGGTCATGCAGGCGGGCGCGTACCAGAACGGCACGTGGGTGGTCGGCGTGGCCAAGGGCGGTGTGGAGGAAGGCGTCGACTCCCTGGGCCAGTCGATGATCGTCGCCCCCAGCGGCCAGATCGTGGCGCAGGCGCTCACCACTGACGACGAGGTGATCGTTGCTCGCTGCGACCTCGACTGGTGCGCGAAGTACAAGGACACGCTGTTCGACTTCGACCGCTACCGCCGCCCCGAGGTGTACAGCCGCATCACCGGCCAGCGCGGCACTGTTCTGCCCGACTGAGCTGCCGCTAGGGTCGCGAGCATGAGCGATCAGGCGGACCCCACCATCCCCACCCCATTGGCCGCACCCGAGGCACCGTCCAGTGTGCTGATCTCGGTGGAGGCGCCTCCCAAGCCCAAGCGCGGCAAATGGATCGCGCTGTTCGCCGTCGTGGCGTTGCTGGTCGGCGGCTTTGTCGCCTACCTGGCCCTTGCTGGTGACGACGCCGAGGCCATCTCGCTGGAGAAGGCGTTGCTCAATTCGCAGGACGCTCACAGCTTCGACATGTCGCTGACCATGGACTTCGGTGTGCTCGGCGGGATCAGCGCCGAGTCGACCTTCGACCGCGATGCGCAGCTGATGTACATGACACTGGACATGTCGACGCTGGGCGCGCCGGAGATGGAGATGATCGTCGACCTTGCCGATGGTTCCACCTACGTCTCGTCGAACGTGTTCGCCGACTCGGGTATGGACATCCCTACCAAATGGGGCAAGGTGTCCGGCACCGATGCGCTCGGCATGGGCAGCCTCGGGGTGGGCGCTGACCCAGCGGACATCACCTCCATCGCCGAAGCCGCGCAGAATGTCGACAGCCTCGGCACCACCGAGTTTCACGGCGAGACGGTGCACCATTTCCAGGTCGCCATCCCGTTCGACGAGGCGATGGCCGCCAACCCAGAGGTCGCCGACCAGTTCGACCAGTTGGGCATCGACGCGCCGACCGAGTTGATCTACGACCTCTACGTCGCCGAGGGCAACGAACTGCGGGGCATCAGCTTCGGGTTCGATCTGATGGGCCAGAAGTTGACGATCGAGATCGTGTTCACCAATTACGGCAACATCGAGCCGATCGTGCTGCCTGACCCGTCCGACGTCACCGAGACCGAGCTGCCCGACCTCTGAGCATTCGCGCGGCGTCTAAGATCGGCGAATGACTGATCTGCCGCCGCCGTCCGATCCGTTCGCCCAGCCGCCGCAGGTGGTCGACCCTTCGCCCGGTCATCCGGCTGCGGCGAAGAAGCCTCCCGTGCGCCTGATCATCGGCGCACTGGCGGTGGCCGCCGCAGTCGTGGCGGGCATCGTGGTGTTCACCAGCGGTGACGATGACACGTCGTCGAGCGGGCCGGCCCCGGCGACCGGGGAGTGGCACCTCGTGCGCTACGTCGCGGGGGATGCCGACGCCAACGCGTTCGAAGTTCTCGATGCCGATGGGGCGGTGGTCAGCACAGTGCCGCTGTCGGGGAATGGAGCGCCGCCGCTGCCGCGCCTTGGTGGCCGTTGGGTGGTGACGGGTGATGCCGATGCAAGCATCGAGGTCGTCGACCTGAAGGCCGGAACCAGCACGACCGTGGCAATGCCGCAACCCGACATGGCGGCAGATCGCGCCCTGTTGGCCGCGGGTACCGGCTACGTGGCGTACTCCAAGGCCGCCGGCGCGCCGCTGGTGCTGGTCGATCTGGCCGAAGCTTCTGCCCGCACCATCGGCTCCAACGAGCAGGGCTACTACCCACTCGGCTTGCGTGCGGGCTACTCGCTCTATATGGCGATGGACTTCTCCAGTTCGGTCATCATCCCTCACGACGATCCTGCTGCGTGGTGGGAAGTGCCGGGGCCGGTTTCGGCGATCTCCGGACGCGAGACACTCGTGATGGGCTTGGTGGACGACGAGCCTGCGGTGCGCCACTTCGACGGTGAGCAGCAGAAGGGCAAGACCGTGACGATGAAGGCGCCGCAGTACGTGGGCCTGTTCACCGCGACGGGGGCCACAACAGTCGACACGGGTGGCGGCATCTGGTCGATCGATTTCAACAGTGGTGAGTACGAGCCGCTCGGCTCGCTGGGCATCGGTGTCGACGGGGCGGTCCCGCTGTCGGCCGATTACATGATGACCTGGAACTCGGCCGGCAGCCGGGTGATCGCCGCGGATGGAACCGTGGTGAAGGAGATCGAGCCGACCGCGGACGCCGACGGCGAGTCGCAGCCGTTCATGCCCGTGCAGGGTGGTCTGGGCAGCAAGTGCGTGACGGTTCAGCCTGGGCCGCGGCCGGTGCCGGCGAAGGCGAAGGCCGTCACGGTCGATCTCGCCACCCTTGATGACCTGGTGCACTTCCAGGGTTCTCCGGTTGCCTTCAGCGACGATGGCTGTTCGGCGATCAGCATCGGTGACCCGCAGGAACTGATGCTCGACGGCGCCCTCGTCGAGACGGGAGCGGACATCGTGCAGACCTTCTCGCCCGACCTCACGCAGTTCGTCGGCATCCTGCGCGGTGACGACGCGCCGACGTTCTTCTTGGTGGAAGTCGCCACCGGTCAACAGACCGAGCTGTCGCCGGGCGCCTATTTCTGGGCACGGTTCTGACCGTCGTGTAGGTTGCCGTCATGGAACCGGCGGGTCCGAACATCGACACCACCGGGCTGCCGCGCCTCGCCGACACCCCGGTCCAGGCGCCGCGCATTCAGCAGCCGAAGCCGGTGGTCGCCCCGACCGTGTATGTCCCTCCGGCGCTCGGGGTGCGCCCGCGCAAACGTCACCCGGTGGCGATCACGTTCCTGACGCTGATCCTGATGGCCGGGTCCGGTGTCGGTGCGTGGTTCGTGGCCCGCAAGGAACCGCCGAAGGTGCAGTACTCCTTGGAACTCGCTCTCGAGAAGGCCGGGAAGCTCCATCGTGTCGAGTTCATCAAGCGGTCGGCGAGTTCCGGCGATGCGGTGGGCGAAACCATTCGAATGGACGCCGACACCCGAATGGCCGACGCTCCGGTGTCGAGCGAGTCTTTCGGCGATTTCCGCGCACTCGTCGACCTGGACAACGACGACATGTACATCCAGAAGGACGCATTCCCGCTACCCGTTC
>CAZREK010000244.1:0-4144 GCA_964598965.1 uncultured Bifidobacterium sp.
TGACCGAGCCGAAGAAGCCCTTCAGCGCCGCCAGGCTGAGAATGCGGGTGTCGTAGCCGGCGATGTCACCCTCGGTGCACACCTCGATGGAGTCGGGCAGGCTGCCCACCAGCGAGGCGAACAGGCGGCCCAGGCGCTCGGCCAGCGGCAGGAACGGACGCAGCGTCTCGTTGGCCTCGGCCGCGTCGACGTTGACCGCGAACGGCACGAACTCGCCGGCTAACGCCAGCAGCACCATGTCCGCAATCGTGTCGCCCGCCTTGTCCTGCGCCTCACGGGTGCTGGCGCCCAGGTGCGGGGTGACGACCACGCTGTCCAGCTCGAACAGCGGCGACGCGGTGGTGGGCTCGGCGGCGAACACGTCGAGCGCTGCGCCGGCGACGATGCCGTCCTTGATGCATTCCGCGAGCGCGGCCTCGTCGACGATGCCGCCGCGGGCGACGTTGATCACCCGCAACGTGGGTTTGGCCTTCAGCAGCAGATCGCGGTTGATGAGGCCCGTGGTCTCCTTGGTCTTGGGAAGGTGCACGGTGAGGAAGTCGGCCTCGGCCACCGCCTGATCCAGCGGCAACAGCTCGACCCCCATCTGCTTGGCACGCTCGGACGACACGAACGGGTCGTAGGCCACCAGCCGCATGCCGAACGCCTTGGCCCGGTCCGCCACCAGCTTGCCGATACGGCCGAGCCCGATGACGGCCAGCGTCTTGTCCAGCAGCTCCACGCCTTCCCACTTGCTGCGCTCCCACCGGCCGGCGACCAGCGCCGCGTGGGCCTGCGGCACGTTGCGCGCCTGGGCCAGCAGCAGCGCCATCGTGTGCTCCGCGGCGGACACGATGTTGCTCTGCGGCGCGTTGACCACCATCACACCGCGGCGGGTGGCCTCGGCGGTGTCCACGTTGTCCAGACCGATACCGGCGCGGCCCACGACCATCAGCTCGCTGCCGGCTTCCAACACCTCTGCCGTCACCTGGGTGGCGGAGCGGATGATCAGCGCGTGAGACCCGCGAACGACGTCGAGTAGCTTGGAGAGGTCGAGTTCCACCACGACCTCGTGGCCGGCGGCGCGCAGCCGATCCAGCCCTCCTTCGGCGATCTCTTCGGTGACCAGAATGCGAGCCATTGCCCCATCGTTACCGCTCGTGTTCCACGATGCGAACCCGCTGAACGTTCTGTTCACACGGTGGGCACACGTCACACCCGTGGGCGGCCGCTAGCGTCTCGGCCATGCCCTACGCCTTCTTGTCGCCGGAGTGGATCGAGGCCGCCAAGGCGGTTCGCCAGAAGTACGCCGACCAAGCGGTCAAGGTGTCCACGATCATCCGCCTCAACGGTGTGGTCACCAACACGCCGTTCGGGGCCGACCCGGTGAGCGTGCAGCTCGACACCTCCAGCGGCATCGTCCAGCTGGAGCTGGGCCTGTTGGAGAACCCCGACCTCACCATCACCACCGACTACGCCACCGCCCGCAAGATCTTCGTCGAGCAGGATCAGGCCGGGGCGATGCAGGCCTTCATGGGCGGGTTCATCAAGGTGCAGGGCGACATGATGAAGCTGATGGCGCTGCAGACGCAGGTGCCCAACGACGACACGGCGAAGCAGATCGCCAAGGAGATCAACGACCTCACGATGTGAGTTCGTTGCGGGGCGTGCTGCGCGAGAGCGAAGCGGCGACACCTCCACAGGCGGCCACGACGGCCCCGACGATGAACGCCGTGTGGAACGGCCCCATGTCGTGCACGTCGGCGTTCACGCTGACCGTGGCCAGCACTGCCGAGCCCAGCACGGCGCCAAGCTGTGTGAACAACTGCTGCATTGCACCGGCAACACCAAGATCGGACTGCTCCACGGAACTGGCCATCAGGGCCGTCATCGCCGGCGAAGAGACGCCAAGGCCGAGGCCGGAGAGAGCGGTGGCGAAGATGATGAACAGGTAGCCGGTGTTCAGGCCGACCGTCGACCACAGCAGCATCGAGGCCACCAACGGAATCGAGCCGGCGATGCCGGCGAAGCGCTCGCCCAGCTTGAGCGTGGCGATGGCGGCGATCGGTGCCAACAGCGAGAACGTCAGCGGGCGCGGGATCACCAAGTTGCCGATCGTGGTGACGTCGAGATCGAGTCCGCGCTTGCCCAGCACCTGTGGGATGAGGAAGAAGCCACCCATGTAGGCGAAGTTGGCGAGCGCTTGGCTGAGGACGGGGAAGGCGAAGTTGCGTGTCTTGAACCAGCGCAGCACCAGCAGCGGTGCTTTCGCTCGCCGCTCGACCTGGATGAACACCACCAACAGCAAGACCGAGAGCGCCAAGCACCCCAACGTCGAAGCGCTGCTCCAACCCCACGAGCGACCTTGGCTGATCGCGGTCAGCAACAGCGTGGCGCCCACGCCCATGGTCAACGAGCCCCACACGTCGAAGCGCACCTGCTTGGCTCGCTCAGTCTGCGGCAACAGCCACAGGGCAGCGGCAAAGGCCACCAGACACATTGGGCCTTGGATGACGTACACCCATCGCCACCCCACGGCCTCCACCAGTGGGGTGCACAGAACGACGCCCACCACCGGCGACCCGGCGCTGACGAAGCTCCAGTACCCCAATGGCTTCACCCGCTCGCCGTCCCCGAACATGCGGTTGATGTAGGCCATCGCTGCCGGGCCGCACGCTGAACCAGCGATCCCCGACAGCGCGCGGAAGGCGATGAGCGATGGCGCGTTCCAGGCCAGCGAGGTGGCGAGCGCGAACACGCCAGCCAGAAACAGACCACCGACGAAGATGCGCTTGTGCCCCCACAGGTCACCGGCCTTGCCGAAGGCAGGGCCAACGACTCCGAACGCCAGCATCGGCGCCGTGATCGACCACGTGAGCATGGAAGTGGTGGTGTGCAACTCGCCGGCGATGTCCTCCAGCACCACGATCAGCAGGGTGAACGTGAAGCCCGTGGTGAACAGGCCGAGCAGCACCACCCACAGAATCGCCCACCGATGGTCGATGCCGACCCGCCTGGCCAATCGCCGGCGGAACAGGATCGGCCAAGGAATGACACCCACCTCGTCGACGCCCGACGCGTCGACGGTGATCGTCGGCGCGTCGGCGCCATCGGTTCCCCGGCGAGGGGTGTCGGTCACGGCCGGGCGAGCGGGGCCAGCGCGGACGTCAGGTCGGCGACCGTCCAGCGCGAGTCGCGCTCGACGTGCTGGCCTCGGGCCCAACTCTCCACCAGGGTGACGTTGCCGCCGGACACCAGGAAGGTTTCGCCGGTGAACGCGCATTCCGCCGTCGCCAGGTAGGCCACCAGCGGCGAGATGTTGGCGGGGTCCCACTGGTCGAAGGCGCCGTCCTTGGCCTTCATGATGTCTTCCAGACCGGGCGTGGCGAGGGTGAGGCGCGTGCGGGCACCCGGGGCGATCGTGTTGCTCTTGACGTTGTAGCGGGCCAGTTCCTTGGCGGCGATCTGGCTGAACGTGGCGATACCGGTCTTGGCCGCGCCGTAGTTGGCCTGGCCGGGGTTGGCGAACAAGCCGGAGGTGCTGGAGGTGTGCACGATGTTGCGCGGCTTGCTGACGCCAGCCTTGTGCTGTTCGCGCCAGTACGCGGCCGCCCAGCGGGTGGGTGCGAAATGGCCCTTGAGGTGGACGGCGATGACCGCGTCCCATTCCTCCTCGGTCATGTTGACGATGACGCGGTCGCGAAGGATGCCGGCATTGTTGACCAGGATGTCGAGGTCGCCGAAGGTCTCGACGGCCTGGTTGATCATCCGCTGGGCGCCTTCCCAGTCGGCGACGTTGTCACCGTTGACGACCGCCTCGCCACCCATCGCTTGGATCTCGGCCACCACCTGCTGAGCAGGTGTCATGTCGGTGCCCGTGCCGTCGTTGGCCCCACCGAGATCGTTGACCACGACCTTGGCTCCCTCGGCGGCGAACAACAACGCGTGCTCGCGGCCGATGCCGCGCCCCGCACCGGTGATGATCGCGACTCGACCTGCGAGTGAACCCATTGGGGGGACCTCCTTGTCCGCCCGAACGATACTGAGCGGGCAGGTGGCCTGCGAAGTCCGGTGCCCCGGTTACTTGGTCTTGAACGTCAGCGCGACGGCAGTGCCACGAGGGAACTGCTGGCCGGGCGTCGCCACGACACCGTTGACGCTGTAC
>CAZREK010000245.1:0-4121 GCA_964598965.1 uncultured Bifidobacterium sp.
TGGCGGCCAGACGCAGCAGGGTGGTGGAGGCGCCGGATTGGCCGACCGTGAGATAACCGTCGCCGGCGGAGTTCAGCCGCTGTGGATCGCCGGAAGCGAGCTCGGTGGTGTCGATGGTGCCCACCACTTGACCGCGACTGGGCACGAGCAAGGTGAGGGTGCCGGAGGTTGCGTCGAGCACGCACAGGTAGTCGCCGCAGGTGGACATGCCATCGATCGAAACCAGCGACCCGTCGTCGTAGGTCCACAGCGTCTTGCCGTTGCGAAGGCGGGCGTACACGGCGGGCGTGCCGCCTTCTGCGGCGCCGAGGAAGATGGCGTTGGGTCCGGAGGCCACCGCGAAGAAGCTGAACTCAGGGAACTTGCCGGCCTCCACCATCGTGCACCCGTCGGCGGTTGCCCGGATGACGTCGTACCCGCTGCCGCCGCTGTCATACGTCGCGATCTCGCCTTCCGGCGTGCGGTTCACGATCTCGCGCAGCAAATCGCAGTCGGCGTCGGATCCCGACCGGCGATCGACCACCAACCCACCCGTGCTACTGCCCACGATGAGCAGATCATTCAGGATCGTGACGGAGGTGAAGTCGACGTCGCCGTCGCGGACCAAGCCGTTGACCTCGTCCACCGATTGGGAGATCACGCAGTCCGAGTCGACCGAGAGCACGTACAGGTTGCCGTCGGCGATCGCCGCGACGACCCCACCATCGACGTCGACTGCGGTCGAGCGCGCCAGCAGGCCCGTGGTGTCCACACACTCGGTAGCGGTGACGGTGGCCTCACCAACGGGAACGGACACCTCGCGAGGTTCGGCCGGTGCTGCTGAGGTCGCGGGGCCGGTGGCGGCGGACGTGGCGGCGGACGTGGCGGCGGTGCTACTGGCGCCGGTGGTGCCCGGGGCTGAGGTGTTGTTGTCGTCGCCTCCGAGTACCACGACCGCGCCAACGACCAACGCAGCGGCGGCGATGGCAGCGCCCACCAGCAGCGGCGTGCGCCGCGTCGCCGCGCGTGCGGATGCGACCGCAGGGGTGGCGGCGACGGGCGTGGTCGGTGCATCGGCCACTTGCTGCGACGCGGCGGCGTGGGCGGCTGCACCCAGGGCGACGGCGAGGTGCGGATTGGTCGCCGTGACCACCGGCCGCCCGGTGTGTTCGCGGACGACTTGGGCGACCAACGGGATGCGCGAGGAGCCGCCGACGAGCAGCACGCTGGCAATGTCGTTCCAGGTGACGCCAGCCGACGCAACCGTCCGGTCGAGCGCCGACAACGAGTCGTCGAGGCGCGGTCGCACCATCGACTCCAGCTCTGCGCGGGTGAGGCGCACCGACGTGCGGACCGTGGGGAGCGAGACCGGGATCTCCGTCTCGGCGTCGGCCGAAAGCGCTTCCTTGGCGACTCGGCAGTCGTCCGCCAGGCGTGCCAGGCCGGCGCGCACCTCGGGGTCGGCGATGTCTGCCTCGGAGACCAGGCCACTGGTGGCGTCGTCGACGTGTGACATCACCAGCGCATCGATGTCGATGCCACCGAGCCGTTCGACGCCCTCAGGATTGCCGACGATGGCGTCGTCGCCGACCCGCACGATGGCGGCATCGAACGTGCCGCCGCCGAGGTCGTACACCATGACGAGCGACCCGGCTTCGACGCGCCCGGCGTTGGCGAGTGCGGCGGCGACCGGCTCGGGAAGCAGGTCGAGGTGCTCGATCCCCGCATCAGCGGCGACCGCGCGGAGCTTGTCGAGGCGGAAGGGCCCCCAGGCTGCCGGGTGGGTGATCGTGACCCGGTCGGGCCGCCCACCCTCTGACTGAGTCGCTCGTTCGAGCACCTCGCGGAGCAAGGCCGTGGTGAGGGCTTCGGCGCTTGTTCGCGTGCCACCGAGGACGATCGGCGCGGCATCGCCGAAGCGACGCTTGAACTCTCGGCCGACGCGGGTGGGTTCCGTCAGCGCGCGCCGCATCGCAGCCTCGCCAGCCAGCATCGAACCGTCCTCACGCAACCCCACGACCGACGGCATCGAGTGCGAGTCCGGTGTCAGCTGGAGGGGGTGGGTCGCACCATTGCTGGCCACGGCAGCAGCCGTGTAGGTGGTACCCAGGTCGATGCCGAGTTGGTACGAACGCTGCTGGCTCACGGGCGGCCCTCCTTGCCGTCCGGCCACTGTAGGGCACCTGTCGATGACGATCTGAGCCTCGGGTACTCTCTCGCAATCGGGTGATCACCCGATGCGTCGTCATCGTCCGGCACGCGAGAGTTCGTGTCACCACCCATCACGGACGGCCGACTTGGCCGGAAAGGAATGGCCACCCATGGCCAAGAAGCACCAAGGCTCCGACTTCGATGACGACATCACCGCTCCCACTCGCCCCATCGGTCGCGACGTCGATCTGTCACCTGCCGCGGTCGGCGACGAGCGTGTCGAGGAGGTTGCTCACCTGATCGTCAACGAAGGCGTCGCGGAGAACTTCGATGCGGGACTGCACCTCGCCGGTACCTACATCGACAACCCCGACGCCATTGTCGACAACTCGGTCAGCCGTCCGGCGTTGGCCGGCACCGAGTACGGCCACGGCGGTCGGACGGCCAGCTTGCCGACCGGCGACGACGACAACGTGGTGTCGGAGCACTCGCAGACCGGTCGCCCCGACCTCGCGCTCGACCACGACAGGCTGCACGACGTGGCCGGGCTGGAAGTCGTCAACGACGACCCTCCGTTCGACGTCGGCCCGGCGCCCGACAACCGCATCGACTTCCACCCGCTCGACATCGACCGCGGCGCCGACCTCGTCGACGACGGTGGCCCGGTGCCGCACGACCAGGGCGATCTCGGCGACTTCGACGCCTGACGACGTACCTGGCCGGGCCTGGTGGAACGCGTCCCCCAGCCGCTAAGCTCAGTGCGTTCTTTGACAACCCACTGGATCCCCGACAAACGGAGAGAGCAATGAGCAAGGCCAAATTCGAGCGCACCAAGCCGCACGTCAACATCGGCACGATGGGTCACATCGACCACGGCAAGACCACCCTGACGGCTGCGATCTCCAAGACGCTGGCCGACAAGGGTCTTGCCAAGTACACGCCGTTCGATCAGATCGACAAGGCGCCGGAGGAGAAGGCTCGTGGTATCACGATCTCCATCGCGCACATCGAGTACGAGACCGCGAACCGTCACTATGCGCACGTGGACATGCCGGGTCACGCGGACTACATCAAGAACATGATCACGGGTGCCGCCCAGGTTGATGGTGCGATTCTGGTGGTTGCTGCGACGGATGGTCCGATGCCCCAGACTCGTGAGCACGTGCTGTTGGCCCGCCAGGTGGGCGTGCCCTACATCGTCGTCGCGCTCAACAAGTCGGACATGGTCGATGACGAGGAACTGCTCGAGCTGGTCGAGCTCGAGGTTCGCGAGCTGCTCAACGAGTACGAGTTCCCTGGCGATGACTGCCCGGTCGTGCGTGTCAGCGCTCTGAAGGCGCTGGAGGGTGACGCGGCGTGGCAGGAGAAGGTCATGGACCTGATGGCTGCGTGTGACACTGCGATTCCTGAGCCGCAGCGTGATCTGGACAAGCCGTTCTTGATGCCGATCGAGGACGTGTTCACGATCACTGGTCGTGGCACGGTCGTCACGGGCAAGGTCGAGCAGGGCAAGGTGCACACGGGTGACGATCTGGAGATCGTGGGTCTGCGTCCGACGCAGAAGACGGTGTGCACTGGTGTGGAGATGTTCCGCAAGCTGCTCGACGAGGGTCAGGCCGGTGACAACATCGGTGCGCTGTTGCGTGGCACGAAGAAGGAAGACGTGGAGCGCGGTCAGGTGCTGTGCAAGCCGGGCAGCATCACGCCGCACACCAACTTCGAGGGTCAGGTGTACGTGTTGTCGGCGTCGGAGGGTGGCCGTCACAAGCCGTTCTTCAACAACTATCGTCCGCAGTTCTTCTTCCGTACGACTGACGTGACCGGCACCATCCAGTTGCCCGAGGGCACCGAGATGGTCATGCCTGGCGACAACGTGACGATCACTGTCGAGCTGGGCAAGCCGATCGCGATGGACGAGGGCCTGCGTTTCGCCATCCGTGAGGGTGGCCGTACCGTCGGCGCCGGCCGCGTCACCAAGATCACCAAGTGAG
>CAZREK010000246.1:0-4112 GCA_964598965.1 uncultured Bifidobacterium sp.
CGGTGTGCTCACCGGCAAGTACCAGCAGGGCATTCCGGAGGACAGCCGCGGTGCCCTGCCGGGGTACGAGTGGCTCGGCGAGCGCCTCACCGACGGCGCCACCCTGGCCAAGGTGGAGAAGCTGCGCCCGATCGCCGCAGAACTCGGCTGCAGCCTGGCGCAGCTGTCCATCGCGTGGTGTGCCAAGAACCCGCGGGTCTCGACGGTCATCACCGGTGCCAGCCGCGCCAGCCAAGTGGTGGAGAACTTCGCTGCGCTCGACGTGATGGAGCTGCTGACGCCCGAGGTCATGGAGCGAATTGAGCACGCCGTTCGCTGACCCAGCGTTAGCCTGAACGGCGATGCGTACTTCGCTGTCCGACCTGCTCGCCACCGGCCGCACGCTGCTGGCCGACGGTGCCACTGGCACCAACTACTTCGCTGCCGGGCTGACCTCGGGCGAGCCACCCGAGTTCTGGACGGTCGATCACCCTGACCGCGTGCAGGACCTCCACCGTCGTTTCGTCGACGCGGGCGCGGACATCATCCTCACCAACACCTTCGGCTGCAACCCCCAACGGTTGAAGCTGCACAAGGCCGAAGCCCGCACCTACGAGCTGGCCAAGCGCGCCGCCGAGTTGGCGCGTGAGGTCGCAGATGCCGCGCCGCGCCCCGTGGTCGTCGGTGGCAGCGTCGGCCCCACCGGCGAGCTGTTCGAGCCTCTCGGTGCGCTGACGCACGACGTCGCTGTCCAATCGTTCCGCGAGCAGATCCGGGGCTTGAAGGACGGCGGCGCGGACGTGGTCTGGATCGAGACCATGTCGGCCACGGAGGAAGTGCATGCCGCCGCCACGGCAGCGATCGCCGAGGGCATGCCGTACGTGGCTACGTGCTCGTTCGACACCGCCGGGCGCACGATGATGGGCCTGTTGCCGTCCAACTTCGATGCGGTCTTCGCCGCTGAGCCGCAGGCTCCGCTGGCGATCGGCGCCAACTGTGGCGTCGGTGCCTCCGACATCCTCGTCACCGTGCTGGAGATGGGGAATTCCTCGCGGCCGATCGTCAGCAAGGGCAACTGCGGCATTCCCCAGTTCAAGGGCACCGACATCGTGTACTCGGGCACGCCCGAACTGATGGGGAAGTATGCGGCGATGGCTGTCGACGCCGGTGCGCGCATCATCGGTGGCTGCTGCGGCACCAGCCCCGAGCACCTCGCGTCCATGCGCGCGGCAATCGATGCTCATGCGAAGGGTGACAGGCCCACGGTCGAACAGATCGTCGCCGAGATCGGCCCGCTCACCAACGCAGCACCCAGCGCGGGTGGCGAAGGTGGCGAGCGGCGCAGCCGGCGCCGCGGCTGAGCCACCAGCCTGCGTCAGCCGCTGACCCAGGCCGCCAAGATGGCGATGGACAGCGGGTACTGCTCTTCGGGTGTCTGGTCGGTGATGGTGGTCTGCACCGTGTAGATCGCGCCGTTCACCACCAGCCCGATGCGGAAGTCGGGAGCGATGAACATCCCGGCCACCGGTGCATCGGCGATCGGGGTAGTGGTGCCGACGGAGACGACGAGATCGTTGAACGAGGCGACGTCGACCGGGTCGGTGTAGAGCGCGAGCGTGACGCGGCGGTTCTGGTCGTTCAAGCCGCGGAATTCGCAGGTGCCGGTGGCGATGACGATGCCGGCATCGAGCGGGATGCCCACGATCGCAGAGATCGTGTCGGGCGTGGGCATGACAGCGCAGTCCGACATGAACGTCGTGGTCGGGCCGAACGTATAGCTGGGCGTCGTGTAATACCCCTGCGGTGTCGTGGTGCCCTTCGTGCCACTGCTGCCGCCACATCCGGCGGACACGGCCAGTACGAGGGACAACGAGGTGAGGGCGACAACGCGACGCACGGTGGATCCTTTCTCGCCCGGTGGGCGAACTTCTCCCATGACGGTACCCTGCCGCCCGTGGCGTTGGAGGACGACAAGCTCCCGATCAAGATGCTGAACGACCGCGTGTTGGTTCGCATCCCCGACAAGGACGGCGAGCGGCGCTCCAGCGGCGGCATCCTGATCCCGGCGACCGCGCAGATCTCCAAGCGCCTTGTGTGGGCCGAAGTCGTGGCTCTGGGGCAGAACGTGCGCAGCGCCGAAGTCGGCGATCGAGTGCTGTTCAGCCCCGAGGACCGCTACGAGGTCGAGGTCGGCGGCACGGACTACATCATGTTGCGCGAGCGCGACATCCACGCGGTGGCCGCCAGCCGCATCGAGACCAACACCGGGCTGTACCTGTAACCCCTTGGGCCGCCGGAAGGGTCGCCTCCTAGGCTGTGGCCATGCCCGATGCAACCCCCATCAGCGCCTCCGCCGAGCAGCTGGCCGCGGTGAAGTACGACGCCAACGGGTTAGTGGCGGCCATCGCCCAGGACGTGCACACCCGCGCAGTGTTGATGCTGGCCTGGATGAACGCCGAGACCCTGCGAATGACGCTGGAAGAAGGGCGCATGGTGTACTGGAGTCGCAGCCGCCAGGAAGTGTGGCGCAAGGGCGACACCAGCGGCGACCGCCAGTTCGTGCGCGAGGCCTACTACGACTGCGACGCCGATGCGCTGCTGTTCCTGGTGGAGCAGGAGGGCAAGGGCGCCTGCCACACCGGTGAGTACTCGTGCTTCTACCGCGCCTTCGGTACGGGTGAGTGAGATGACCGCCCTGACGATCCGCCCCAGCCGCGAGGAGTTCCACGCGCTCGCCGCCCAGCACACGGTGGTACCGGTGTGGGCGGAACTGCTGGCCGACTTGGAGACCCCGGTCGCCACCTTTTTGAAGCTGGTGGGCGACGGCGAGGGCTTCCTGCTCGAGTCGGTGGAGCACGGCGAGCGGTGGGCGCGGCACAGCTTCGTCGGTCACGACCCCGTCGCCACGCTCGAGTTGCGCGACGGCATCATCACGGTGCGGGGCGAGCGGCTGACGCCCTCGTTCCCCACCGATCAGGGCATGTTGGCCGCGCTCGACGCGCTGCTCGCCGCGTACCGCGCCCCGATCATCCCCGACCTGCCACCGTTGCAGGGCGGGATCATGGGCTTCCTCGGCTACGACGTGGTGCGCGAGGTCGAGCACCTGCCCAACGTCCCCAACGACGACCGCCGCCTGCCCGACGCGGTGATGAGCATCATCGGCTCGCTGGCGGCCTTCGATCACTGGCGGCAGCGGATGTACCTCATCGAGAGCGTGCCGGTGCTGGACATGCAGGGCGCCGACGTGGACCGGGAGTACGACGCCGCTGTGGCGCGCATCGATGCCACCGCGGCCAAGCTGGGTCGTCCGCTGGCGATGCCGCTGGTGGAGCCGCCGGTGGTGGGGGAGGCGCCGCCCGAAGTGCGCAGCACGATGGCCGACGGCATGTACCAGCGCGCGGTGGAGGTAGCCAAGGAGCACATCCTCGCCGGCGACATCTTCCAGGTGGTGTTGGCGCAGCGCTACGACATCGATCTGCAAGCCGACCCGTTCGACTTCTACCGCGTGCTGCGCCAAGTGAACCCCAGCCCGTACATGTACTTCCTGCGTCACGAGGGCGTCACCATCGCCGGTAGCTCGCCCGAGCCGATGGTGCAGGTGCTGGGCCGCAAGGTCGTCAGCCGCCCCATCGCAGGGACCCGCCGGCGCGGTCGCACCGAGGAAGACGACCGGCGCATGGCGGCGGAGCTGAAGGAGCACCCGAAGGAGGTCGCCGAGCACATCATGTTGGTCGACCTTGCTCGCAACGACGTGGGCCGAGTCGCCCGCTTCGGCAAGGTGAAGGTGGAGGAGTTGATGACGCTGGAGCGCTACAGCCATGTCATGCACCTCACCAGTGAGGTCACGGGTGAACTGCTGGAGGGCAAGACCCCCATCGATGTGCTGCGTGCGACTCTGCCCGCAGGCACGGTCAGCGGTGCGCCGAAAGTGCGGGCGATGGAGATCATCGACGCGCTCGAGCCGGTGAAGCGCGGGCCGTATGCAGGCGTGGTGGGTTACGCCGACTTCAGTGGCAACCTCGACACGGCGATCGCGATCCGCACCGCGTTCATCGGCCCGCACGGCGCATCGTTCCAGGCCGGTGCGGGTGTGGTGGCCGACTCGGTGCCCGACGACGAGGACCTCGAGTGTC
>CAZREK010000247.1:0-4096 GCA_964598965.1 uncultured Bifidobacterium sp.
CCGCGCCGGACGATGTCGATCAAGGTGTCGCCGTCGCAGAGCAGCACGTCGTTGCCGCTGATGACCAGCGTCGCTGCGGCGATGTCCGTGTCGACGTTGTCGCGGAGGTAACCGAAGGCCTTGCGCACGGACTCGAGCTTGATGCCGGCGTCGAGCAGGCTCTTGATGACTCGCAGTTCGAGCAGGTCGCGATAGCTGTACAGACGGCGGCTGCCGCTGCCGGACGCGTCGCACAGCGACGGGCGCACCAGGTCGGTGCGTGCCCAGTAGTCCAGCTGGCGGTAGGAGATGCCCACCACGCCCGCGGCTTTCGTGCCGCTGAAACCGGCCTCGCTCATCGCATCCTCCTCGGGGACCCTGCTGACAGGCAGGTAACTACGCCGCTGTAACGGTGCCAGCGTACGGTCACCCGCGCGCGGCGTCAAGCACTCTGCGCGCGAATGGCTCGCGCGCACCGCGCGAGTCAGCTTTCGAAGTCCTCGGGGCTGATCTCGTCGAGGAAGTCGCGGAACTCGTCGAGAATCGCTTCCTCGTCCTCGGCGTCGTTGTCCGCCGGCACCTCCACCGCAGCTTCGTCGAGCAGGTCCTCGGAGGCGAAGATGGGGGCGCCGGTGCGGACTGCGATCGCGATCGCATCGCTGGGGCGGCTGGACACGACCGAAGCACCCTTGTCGGTGCGCAAGTGGAGTTCCGCGTAGAACGTGTGCTCGCGGACCTCGGTGATCACGACCTGCTCGAGCGTGGCCGACAGCGTCTGCAGCAGGATCACCACCAGATCGTGCGTGAGCGGCCGCGGGGGCACCATGCCCTCCAGCGCGCTGTGGATGGCCGCGGCCTCCGGCCCACCGATCAGGATCGGCAGCACCCGCCCGCGCCCGCCGTCCTGCTCGCGCAGCATCACCACCGGCGTGTTCGCCGGCAGCTCCACCCTGACTCCGAGCAGTTCCATCCGTACCACGGCGACGATGGTATCGCCGCCGCAGGGTGGTGTTGCTCAGCCCTCGGTGAGGTGCGCGAGAGCGATCGCCAGCATCACCGAACGCAGTTCGCCACCCAGCCGAGTGACGTCGTCGAGGATGCCGACCGCGGTCTGGTGGCTCTGCGGGTTGCGCTGCCGCAGGAGCGGCAGCACCAACTGCTCGAACAGCGCCGCTTCCCGATCGGCGGCTTGGCGCCAGGCCCGCAGGTGGCGAGCTTCGAGACCGTGGTCGAGCAGACCCTTGCAGGCGCGGGCCACCTTGAGGTCGGTGGTGTTGTAAACCGCACTGGTGCCGGTGTTTCGACGCGTGACCATGCCGAACGACTCGAGCTCGCTGAGCTGCTTGTTGGTGATGCCGGCGTGGATGCACAGCTCGTTCGAGCTGTAGGTGTCGCGTTCGGTCTCGAGCACGGAGGGAGCGACGTCGCCTCGCGCAGCGAAGAAGTCTGCCGCGGCATGGCTGGGCTCGCGAACGGGAGCGGGTGGCGCCGACGGAGGGGGCCCGGAAAGAGCCCCATTACCTCCGGCCACCCCACGCAGCTGGGCGGCGGGGTGATGGCCGGTGGGCACCGGTGTGCCCTCCGGAATGATCAGCTCACCGGTCTCGTCGAAGCTGGCCTCCTCCAGCGTGACATTGCGAATGCCACGGGGTGCGGTGATCGAGCCGGAGTCGTCGATCTGGCCACTTTCCAGCCGGTCGCGGATGATCCGCAGCGGGAGGAAGTTCTGGCGTTGTTCGCGCAGGATGACGCGCAAGCGGTCCACATCGCCGTCGTAGAACTTGCGGTAGCCGGACGGCGTGCGCTCCGGGTCGATCAGGCCTTGGCTCTCGAGAAACCGGATCTTGGAGATGGTGACGTCAGGAAACTCTTCCAGCAGAAGGCCGAGGACTTCACCGATCGACAAGTACGGGCGTTCGGACACGAATCACCTGTCGGCCTTCTCGAAGAACACCAACCGGAACTTGCCGACCTGCAACTCGTCACCCTGGCGCAGCGGCGCCTCGTCGATGCGCGCGTTGTTGACGTAGGTGCCGTTCAGCGAACCGACGTCGCGAACGAGGTAACCGGTGCCGGTGCGCACGATCTCCGCGTGGCGGCGCGACACCGTGATGTCGTCGAGGCTGATCTCGCTGTCGTCGTGGCGGCCGAGCCGGATGACGGGGGCGTCGAGCGCCAGCGCCACACCCGCCTGAGGACCGTTGCGAACCACGAGCGTTGCAGCGTTGTCGGGGAGGTCGGCCATGTGCACGACGATGTCGTCCGCGTCGCCCTGCGCATCCTGCAACGGGTCGACGTTGACCAGCGTGACGGTGACGTCCTGCAGCGAGTCCAGCACCGAACCACAGGCAGAGCAGAACCCCGAACTGGGTGGGTTGCGGTGCCCACACTGATTGCAGAACACGCTCGACATCGGGACCAACACTAACCGTCGATGAGCGCTTGGTACGCGGCTGCGTCGAGCAGCGCCTGCACTTCTGCGTCGCCGGAGACTTCGATCTCGCAGATCCAGCCGGCCCCGTAGGGATCGGAGTTCAGCAGATCCGGAGAATCGGCGAGCGCAGCGTTCACTGCGACGACCGTGCCCGACACCGGGGCGTAGACGTCGCTGACCGACTTGGTGCTCTCGACCTCGCCGAACGAGTCGCCGGCGGACACGGCCGCGCCGACCTCCGGCAACTGGACGTAGACCACGTCACCCAGGGCATCCTGCGCGTAGTCGGTGATGCCGACACGCGCCCGGTTGCCGCTGAGCGACACCCACTCGTGATCGCGGGAATAGCGGAGTTGCTCGGGAACCTGCATACCGCGCAGGTTAGCCGCGCGCGGCGCGACCTGCCCGAAGGCTTGCGCGGATCGTGGGCACGTAGGCGACGGCCGTGTAATAGCTGAGCACGAGCCCAGGGATGCCCAGGACCCACGCGGCGACCTGGAAGCCCCCATGACCCCAGAAGTCGCTGGCGCCGAGCATGAAGCCGGGAACGGCGAACATCAGCAAGAACGTCGCCGTCTTGCCCCACCACGTGACGTCGAAACGCTCCATCTTGAACGCCAAGGTGGCGATCGCGATCGTGCCGCCGACCAGCACCTCACGGGCGATGACGAGCCAGCAGAACCACAACGGGGCCGCCCCGTCGATGATGATGCCGGTGATCCCGACGATGAACAACAACCGATCAGCGGTGGGATCGAACATCTTCCCGAACTCGCTGACCTGGTTGAACCGGCGCGCCAGCCAGCCGTCCACCCAGTCGGTGGCACCGAGGCCACCCAACAGGAACGCCGCGCCTGCCCGGTTGTCGCGACCGAACAGCAACCACAGGAACACCGGGATGCAGCACAGCCGGACCAACGTGAACAGGTTCGGCGCGGTCAGGTACTTGTGGGAAGAAATCTGGGCATCGTCGTCGGCCACGTGCGGAGCGTACAAGTGCGGGGCACTGCGTTGCGTACAGTCTCGCCCATGACGACTGGACAGGTTCTCGACGGGCAAGTGGCGTTCATCACGGGGGCGGGTTCCGGCATGGGCGCCGCCTTCGCCCGGCGGCTGGCTGCCGATGGCGCCAAGGTCGTCGTGAACGATCTCACCGAGGCGGCAGCGGCCGCGGTCGCCGCCGAGGTCGGCGGAGACGTAGCCGCTTTCGACGTGATCGATCCCAAGGCGTTCGACGCCGCAGTCGACGCAGTCGTCGGCCGCCACGGCCGGATCGACATCATGATCAACAACGCGGGCATCGCCCCGCCCAACACGCCCGAGCGCACTCAGTTGATGATCACCAACCAGATGGCTCGCTTCGAAGGTCGCATCGACGATCTGATCCCGTCCAATGCCACCACTGATCTGTCCGATGAGGAATGGGATCGCATGATCAAGGTGCACCTGTACGGCACCTTCCACGGCACGCGGGCGGCCCTGCGGCACATGACGCCGGCTCGCCGCGGCTCGATCGTCAACATCGCCTCGGTCCTGGGTCTGCGTCCGGTCGCCGGACCGCTGCACTACGCCGCCGCCAAGGCCGGCATCATCGCACGCCCGAAGTCCGTCGGCCAGGAGGTCGCAGCGTGCGGTGTTCGCGTCAACGCGGTCGGCCCTGGTTGGGTCGACACTCCCCTGCTG
>CAZREK010000248.1:0-4093 GCA_964598965.1 uncultured Bifidobacterium sp.
CAACCGCTGGTGGACGGCCAGTGGCGAGAAGTGGGTGTTCCACTCACCCACCGACCCAGATCTGGACATGCATCCCACGGACGCCGACACCGTCGCGGATGCGGTCGCGCTGTTCCGCACCAAGGTGGCCGAGGCCGACGCAGTGATCGCGTCAGCCGCCCTGGAAGACCGGGCACAGAAGTCCGAGACACGCGACGGAAAGACCTTCCAACCCAGCATGCGCTGGATCCTCATCCACCTCATCGAGGAATACGCCCGCCACTGCGGCCACGCCGACCTCATCCGCCAAGCGATCGACGGAGCCGTCGGCGACTAGAGCGGCGTGCGGGGAATGACCGGTCCGAGCCCGGCGTTAGTGTCCGTCGTATGCGCATCGGACTCATCATCTTCCCCACCGACAAGGGCATTCAGCCGATCGAGCTCGGGAAGGAGGCCGAGGCCCGCGGCTTCGACAGCCTGTGGTTCCCCGAGCACTCGCATATCCCCACCAGCCGCATCAGCCCGTGGGGCGGCATCCCCGGCGCACCGCCGCTGCCCGAGGAGTACTGGCACACACACGACCAGTTCCTCGCCCTCGCCGCCGTCGCGGCCGTCACCACGAAGCTGAAGCTCGGCACGGGCATCACCCTCGTCGCGCAGCGCGACCCACTGTGGCTGGCCAAGGAAGTCGCCACGCTCGACAACCTGTCCAACGGTCGTCTGTTCTTCGGTGTCGGCTACGGCTGGAACCACGAGGAGATGCACTCGCACGGCGTGGACCCCTCCACCCGCCGCAAGTTGGTGCGGGAGAAGGTGCTGGCCTGCAAGGAGCTGTGGACCAAGGACGAGGCCGAGTTCCACGGCGAGTTCGTCAACTTCGAGAAGAGCTGGTCGTGGCCCAAGCCGGTGCAGAAGCCGAACCCGCCGATCGTGATCGGTGCCTCGCCCACGCCGCTGCACTTCCGCCACATCGTCGAGTACGGCGACTACTGGATGCCGATCCAGGGCCGCTTCCCCATCGCCGAGGGGTGGGCCGGGCTGCAGCAGGCCGCCGCCGACGCAGGCCGCGACCCGAAGACGTTGGGCCTCGGCGTGTTCAACGCCAAGACCGACCCGGCGAACATGGCCGAGCTGCAGTCACTCGGCACCGAGTTCGTGGCCCTTGGCCTGCCCCCGCTCAACCGCGACGCAGCTCTCAAGGCGATGGATGCGTACGCTCCACTGGTGGCCGAGTTCAACGCATGACCCTGCGTCGCCGGCTGGTCTCCGTTCCCGCGTTGTTCCTGCTGGCGGTGGGCCTCACCGCGCTCGCGCCCATATGGCTACCGCTCACCGCGCTGGCCGACCTCGTGCGCGGCCGGACGCGGCTGCCCACCACTCGCCTCCTGTCGTTCGGCGTCTGCTGGGCGTGGCTCGAGGTGTGCGGTGTCGTCGGAGCGTTCGGTCTGTGGTGCATCGGCCGCGCCAAGCACCACCCAGCCCAGTACGCCTTGCAGCGGTGGTGGGCAGCGCGGTTGATGGGGGCACTGAAGGCCACCACCGGCATCGCCATCGAAGCCGCCGAAGCCAGCGCGCTCTCCCCCGGTCCGACGATCATGCTCTGCCGTCACGCCAGCCTCGCCGACTCGCTGGTCAGCGCGTGGGTGATCACCAGCGTGGCTGGGATGAACCCGCGCTACGTGCTCAAGCGTGAACTGCTCGTCGACCCGTGCCTGGACATCGTCGGCAATCGCCTGCCGAATCACTTCCTCGACCGCGGCGCCGACGACTCGTCGGCGGAACTCGCTGCGCTCCGCGACCTCGCCTCGGGCTTGCACGACGACCAAGTCGCGGTGATCTTCCCGGAAGGCACACGCGCCGCGGCACACAAGCGCGAACGAGCCCTCACCCGCATCGCCGAACGCGACCCGGAGCGCGCCGCGAAACTGGCAGCGTTGCGTCACCTGCTGCCGCCCCGCCCGTCGGGCGCAGCGGCGTTGTTGGACGGGGCACCCACCGCCGATGTGGTCGTGGCGTGGCACGTCGGCTTCGACGGTCTCGACACGTTCGGCGGCATCCTGCGCCACATCGCTCGTCGACCGCGGCCAGTGCAGTTCCATGCCCGCCGCGTCGCGCGGGAAGAGATTCCTTCCGGTGAGGGTTTCACCGCCTGGCTCGACGACCAGTGGTTGCTGGCCGACGACGCCGTCCACCAACTGCTCGAAGGAAGCTGATGCTCGTCGCCGCTCTCACCATCGCTGCCCTCATGGTCACCACCTGGCTCGTCAGCCTGGCACTGAAGAACGCCTCCATTGTCGACATCGTCTGGGGCCTCGGGTTCGTGCTCGTCGCCTGGGCGGTGCGTCTGACCGCAGACGGGCTGGACGCTCGCCAGAACCTGCTGGTGATCCTGCCCACCATCTGGGGCCTACGACTCGCCGGCTACCTCGCCTGGCGCAACCACGGCAAGGGTGAGGACTACCGCTACAAAGCGATGCGCAAGCAGTGGGGCCCGCGGTTCGGCCTGATCAGCCTCGTCACCGTGTTCGCGCTGCAGGGCACGATCATGTTCGTGGTGTCGCTGCCCGTTCAGCTCGGCCAACAGCGGGCGACGCCAGCGCTCGGCTGGTTGGCCTGGGTGGGCGTGGCCGTGTGGGCGATCGGGCTCTTCTTCGAGGCCGTCGGCGACGCTCAGCTGGCTCGCTTCAAGGCCAACCCTGACAACGCGGGCAAGGTGATGGACCGCGGCTTGTGGAAGTACACCCGCCACCCCAACTACTTCGGTGACGCGTGCGTGTGGTGGGGCATCGCCATCGTCGCCGCCGAAGTTCCCGTCGGCCGCTGGGGCCTGATCGGCGCGGCGGTGATGACGATCTTCTTGCGTCGCGTCAGCGGCGTGACGTTGCTGGAGAAGAGCCTGGTGAAGCGCCGCGAGGGCTACACCGAGTACGTCGCCCGCACCAGCCCGTTCGTACCGCGCCCACCGAAGAGGGCCTGACGGCGAGCGTCAGTCGGTGCCGGGGCGGCGGTCGGCCTCATGGCCGGCGTCGTCGGCACGGGCCCCCGGCGGCATCGCGAGCGCGATCTCTTCCGGCGTGGGGTCGTGCGGCTCGCGTGCCTCTGGCGGCAGCAGGTCGGTGATCGCCTTCATGATCCGCTTGGTGTCCGCATCGGCGCTGCGGTACGCCAGCTTCACCGGCGGCCCGACGGTGATGGTGATGGTGGGCGGGTTGACGACGTTCAGCACATTCGGCAGGCGCGCCGAGCGCGGCCACACCTTCTCTGTGCCCCACAGACCGATGGGAATCACCGGCGCCTTGGAACGTGCCGCCAACCGTGCCGCCCCCCAGCGCGCCTTCAGCACAGGGTCGTAGAAGGCGCGCCCACGAGGAATGGTGCCCTGCGGCATGAGCGCCACCAGGTCGCCGGCATCGAGCGCCTCGACCGCGGCATCGAGCGGCGCGTCGCTGCCGGTGCCGCGCTCCACGCGGATACCGCCCATCGCCGAAGCGATCTGCCCCACCACCGGCGCGTCGAACACTTCCTTCTTGCCCAGGAACCGGACGGTGCGGTCCGTGCGCGCGATCGCCATTGCCACTGCCACCGGATCGAAGTAGCTGCGGTGGTTGCCGACCACGATTGCCGGGCCGTGCGTGGGAATGTGCTCGGTGCCGCTGATGCGAAAGCGTGCATACGGGAACAGCAACGGGTGCACGAACGAGAGGGCCAGCCGCTGGATCTCCATGTTCACCGAGGGGACCGACGCCATCGCCGAGACAGGATCACCGGGCTTGAACGGTGCAGCTTTGGCGGACAGGTCGAGCGTGGGCCACCGTCGAGTTGCTGCCAGCAGCGCCATCCGCGGGTCCGGGTTGACGACGAACGGATGCCCCACCGCCGCGAGCAGCGGCGAGTCGTAGAAGCTGTCGCTGTAGGCGAAGCTCTCCGCGAGGTCGATGCCCTTGTCGGCGGCCCATTCCCGAACTGCGGTCAGCTTTCCGGCGCTCCACACGAACGGCCCTGCCAGCGCGCCGGTGTAGTCGCCGTCGTCGCCGACCTCGTGGCGGGTGGCAATGACATCGTCCAGGCCCAGCAGGTCGGCCAGCGGGCGCACGAGGTCGTGCGGGGTGGTGGT
>CAZREK010000249.1:0-4037 GCA_964598965.1 uncultured Bifidobacterium sp.
GCCGCCCTCGCGATCGGCCAGCCATGCGGCCATGGCCTCCGCATCCTCGCCGTCGCGCTGCCAGTCGACCTCGCCACCCGGCCACGGGGTGTCACCGTGGCCGCGGTAGTCGAAGGCGATGGAGTGTCGCCCAGCCAGTCGATGGGCGAGTGGGAGATAGCAGCGGCCGTGGAAGCCGGTTGCGTGGGAGACGAGCAACGCGGACCCGGTGCCACCGAGATCGTGGACCGAGATCGGCGTTCCGTCGGAGGACGGAACCATCATGCTGGGCAGGTCAGTCGTTCTCTGCTTCGTACTTCTTGCGCTTGCGACGACGCCACCAGATCGTCACGGCTCGATCGATGAGCACACCGAGAACGATCGACATCAGAATCAGCCAACGCACGGTCGTGGTCTTGTCGAACACCACGAAGTCGATGGAGACATGGTGGCTGTTCTTGATGAAGAGCAGCAGCGTGATCGCGATGACCAACAACGCGGCGATGAGCGCGACGTTGGGCCGCGACTTCACCTCCGGTTGCGGGCCACCGCGGACGACGTTGCGGTCAGAGCTGTCGGTCATGAGTGCTCCCTGTTGCTGGACTGGCTGGGTTCTCGGGGAAGGCCGAGGAGCCGTTCCCCGATGATATTGCGTTGCACTTGGCTGGTGCCGCCCGCGATGCGGCCGCCCGGTGCGGCGAGCATCCCGAACGCTTCCGGCCCGTCGAGCATCGCGGTCGCGCCGGTCGCGTCGGCGCGCAGCATCGCAGTTGCGAACGACATCTCCGTCAGGCCCAGCTTCATCAGGCTGGCCGCGGTGCTGGCCTGCGGACCCTGGCGCTGCGCCATCGCTTTGTACGCGTGCCCGGTGGCGAGCAACGCCGCGAGGCGGTCGCGCTGCACCGGGTCGAGGCCGGTCGGCCCCTCGGCCAGGCGCGCCATGGACTCCAAGCGCCGTTCGAGGCCGACGACGGCGGTGCCGATGTGGCCGCGCTCGCTGGTCAGCACGGCCATGCCCACGCCCCAGCCGCCGTGCAGCGGCCCGAGCAGATGGTCGGCGGGAAGTCGCACGTCGGTGAAGAACACTTCGTCGAACTCTGCCTCGCCGGTCATCTGGCGCAGCGGCCGCACCTCGATACCGGGCAGATCCATCGGCAACAAGAAGAAAGAGATGCCCTGGTGCTTGGGTGCATCAGAGTCGGTACGCGCCATCAGGATGCCCCAGTTGCTGTAACGGCCACCGCTGGTCCAGACCTTCTGCCCGTTGATCACGAAGTGATCACCGTCCAGTTCGGCGCGGGTGGACAGGCCGCCCAGGTCGCTGCCTGCGCCCGGCTCGCTGAACAGCTGGCACCACAGGTGCTCGCCGGTCAACGTGCGGGCAAGGTGGCGGGCCTTCTGCTCGTCGGTGCCGAAACGCAGCAGCGCGCCACCGGTGAGCACCAGACCCACCATGTTCAGCACGGGTGGCACGTTGGCGAGCGCGCACTCCAGCATCCACACCGCGTTGTGGTCGATGGTCAACGCTTGGCCGCCGTACTGCCCCGGCCAGTGGAGACCGGCGAATCCGGCCGCGTGGATCGTGCGTTGCCACGCGAGACCTGCCTCGACCAGGTCAGGCGGGCAGATGGCTCCGTAGTCGCGTGGCGCGCTGCCGGCGTGCGCGGCGAGCCAGGCCCTGGCGCGGGCCTGGAACTCGGCGACGGATTCGACGCTGCCGTCAGTGCTCATGCGGGTGGACCGTAGCCACCCGTGGGCTCACTTCAGGAAGGGGAGGAACATCGCCGTCTCTTCGGCGAGGCTTGCCGGTACCGCGTAGCCGTCCCGGTTGGTGATGGTGTCCCAGTTGTCGCGGACGTTCTCCATCGACAGGTTGGCGTTGTAGTAGCCCTGGGTCTCGCCCAGGAACACCTGCGCCACACGGCCGCCGCCGACGCTGAACACCTGGCCGCTGACCGGGCAGTCCTCGTGCGCGAGGAACGCCACCAGCGGCGACACCATCTGCGGCTGCAGCTTGTCGCCGAGCGGGCCCAGCAGGTCTTCGGTCATGCGGGTGAGCGCCAGCGGGGCGATGGCGTTGGCCTTGATGTTGTACTTCGCGCCTTCCACCGCGAGTACGCGGGTGAACCCGACCAGGCCCATCTTCGCCGCGCCGTAGTTGGCCTGGCCGAAGTTGCCGAAGATGCCGGCCGCGCTGGAGGTGCTGACAATGCGGCCGTAGCCCTGCTCGCGCATGACCCGCCACGCCGGCTGGGTGACGTGGAAGGCACCGCGGAGGTGGACGTCGAGGACCGCGTCGGTCATCGCCGGCTCGAGGTTGTGGAACGCCTTGTCGCGCAGGATGCCGGCGTTGTTGATGACGATGTCGACGCGTCCGAAGGCATCGATCGCGGTCTGCACGATGGCGGCGCCGCCCTCCTGCGTGGCCACCGAGTTGGTGTCGGCGACGGCCTCGCCGCCGATGGCCTTGATCTCGTCGACCACACGCTCGGCCGCGCCCTTGTCGCTGCCGCTGCCGTCGACCGCACCACCGAGGTCGTTGATGACCACCAGTGCGCCGCGGCTGGCCATCAGCAGTGCGTGCTGACGGCCCAGGCCACCGCCTGCGCCCGTGATGATGACTACCTTGCCGTCGTAACCGAGTTCATTCGCGCTCATGGGCGCGACGCTACAAGCCGAGCTGGCGCAACGCCTCTTCGCGCAGTGTGCGGTAGTTCAGCTTGCCGTTGGCGGCGCGGCCGATGGTGGGGATCTGCAGCACTCGCTTGGGGGCCTTGTACGCCGCGTGGTGCTCCTTCACATGGGCGATCAAGGCCGCCTCGTCCAGCGTGGCGCCCGGGTGCAGCTGCACCAGGGCAGTGATGGCCTCGCCGAAACGATCGTCGGGCACACCGACGACAGCGGCATCGTCGACCGTGGCGTGCAGCTTCAGCGCCTCCTCGACTTCCTCGGGGTACACCTTTTCGCCACCGGTGTTGATGCACTGGCTGCCGCGGCCGTACAGCTTCAACGTGCCGTCGGCCTCCACCTCAGCCCAGTCGCCGGGGATGCTCCAGCGCGCGCCTTCGTACTGCACGAAGGTGGCGGCCGACTTCTCCGGGTCCTTGTAGTACCCCAGCGGCACGCGACCACGCATCGCCACTCGGCCGCGTTCGCCGCTGCCGGGCTGCACCTCGCGGCCGTCCTCGGTCAGCACCTTGGTGCCCGGGCCCAGGGTGAACTTGGCGGTCGTGGTGGTGGCACCTGCCTTGGTGGTGCTGTTGGCCATCGACAACGCCTCGCTGCTGCCCAGCGAGTCGACCATGATCAGCCGGTCGTTGTGGCGCAGCAGACCGGCCTTGGTCTCCGCCGACCAGATGACGCCGCTGGAGACGATCACACGCAGCGACGAGACATCCCAACGGCCGGGGTCCGCGTCGAGGGCGCGCAGGATGGGCTTGGCGAACGCGTCGCCCACGATCGACATCCCCTGCACCTTGTGCTGCTGCACGGTGTCCAGCAACTCCACCGGGTCGAAGTGGCGGCCCACCATCGTCACCACCGAGCCGGCGCTCATCAGCGCGCTCATCGTGTTGAACGCGCCGGTGCCGTGCATCAGCGGCGCCGCCGGCAGGACACGCGGGCCGGACCGAGCAGTGCGCTCGTCGAACGCATCCCAGCCGGGGTCGTTGGGCAGGCGCACCTTGCTGGCGGCATCGAGGCTGCCGATGATGTCGTCCTGACGCCACATGACGCCTTTGGGGAATCCGGTGGTGCCGCCGGTGTACAGCAGGTACAGGTCGTCGCCGCTGCGACCCCACGCCGGCACGACGCGCTCGTTGGTCGAAGCGGCCGCCGTTTCGTAGTCCACTGCCCAGGCCGGACACGGCGCGGTGCCGTCGTCCACCCAGATCCACGTGTGAATGCGCGGGCAGCGGTCGCGCATCGCCACACACTTGTCGGTGAACGTGCCGTGGAACACCACCGCGACGGTGTCGGAGTTGTCCCACAGGTAGGCCAGTTCGTCCTCGGTGTAGCGGTAGTTGGTGTTCACCGGCACCAGCGCCGCCTTGTACATG